>NZ_JXQR01000046.1:0-238 GCF_000834715.1 Flavobacterium sp. MEB061
ATTCCATTTGCCAAAGCTGTAGTTGATGCTATTGCTACACCGCCTGTTGCAGTGCTATACCAAACTACATTAGCTTCGTTCACCTGAATATTAGCAACCGTTGGCGCATTTACCAAACAGAAATCTTGTGTATCATCTGTTGTGGTTGGTGTGCCAGGATCGGTAACTGAAATTGTTACCGCTAATCTTATAGCGCTTTCACAATTGGTTACCGGATCTAAAATAGCTCCGTAATAAA
>NZ_JXQR01000047.1:0-281 GCF_000834715.1 Flavobacterium sp. MEB061
GAAATACACAAACGTGTACACAAACGGTAACAGTTAGCGATGCCCAAAAACCAACAATTACCTGTCTGTCGAATGTTACGGCTGTAGCCGATGCCAATTCATGTACTGCTACAGGAGTTGTTTTAGGAACACCAACAACAACTGATAACTGCACAGGCACAATCACAGTTACTAATAATGCACCATCGAGCTTTCCAATCGGCGTTACAACAGTAACCTGGACAGCAAAAGATGCTTCGGGAAATACACAAACGTGTACACAAACGGTAACAGTTAGCGAT
>NZ_JXQR01000048.1:0-1316 GCF_000834715.1 Flavobacterium sp. MEB061
AGTTTGGTATAGCACTGCAACAGGCGGTGTAGCAATAGCATCAACTACAGCTTTGGCAAATGGAATATATTACGGAGCTATTCTAGATCCTGTAACCAATTGTGAAAGCGCTGTAAGATTAGCAGTAACAATTACGGTTACAGATCCATTAACGCCAACAACTACAGATGATACACAAGATTTCTGTTTAGTGAATGCGCCAACAGTTGCCAACATTCAGGTAAACGAAACAAATGTAGTTTGGTACAGTACTGCCACAGGAGGAACACCAATTGCATCAACTACAGCTTTGGCAAACGGAATTTATTACGGAGCCATTTTGGATCCTGTAACAGGCTGTGAAAGTTCAGTTCGTTTAGCAGTAACAATTACAGTTACAGATCCGGGTACGCCGACTACTACAGATGATACACAGAACTTCTGTTTGGTAAATGCACCAACAGTTGCCAATATTCAGGTAAATGAACCAAATGTAGTTTGGTACAGTACTGCCACAGGCGGAACTGCACTTGCGCCAACAACAGCTTTGGCAAACGGAGTTTATTACGGAGCTATTTTAGATCCAATAACAAATTGTGAAAGTTCAGTTCGTTTAGCAGTAACAATTACCGTTACAGATCCGGGTACTCCAACTACTACAGATGATACACAGGATTTCTGTTTAGTGAATGCACCAACAGTTGCTAATATTCAGATGAACGAAGCCAATGTAGTTTGGTATAGCACTTTAACAGGCGGAGTGGCAATCGCTCCAACCACAGCATTGGCAAACGGAATTTATTACGGAGCAATTTTAGATCCTGTAACGAATTGTGAAAGTGCAGTAAGATTGGCAGTAACAATTACCGTTACAGATCCATTAACACCAACTACAACTGATGATACACAAGATTTCTGTTTAGTGAATGCGCCAACTGTAGCTAACATTCAGGTAAACGAACCAAATGTAGTTTGGTACAGCACTGCCACAGGCGGCGTAGCAATTCCTGCCACAACAGCTTTAGCAAACGGAATTTATTACGGAGCCATTTTAGATCCTGTAACAGGTTGCGAAAGTTCAGTTCGTTTAGCAGTAACAATTACAGTAAGCGATCCGGGCACGCCAACCACTACAGATGACACACAGGATTTCTGTTTAGTGAATGCGCCAACAGTAGCTAATATTCAGGTAAACGAAGCCAATGTAGTTTGGTATAGCACTTTAACAGGTGGAGTGGCAATTGCGCCAACCACAGCATTGGCAAACGGAATTTATTACGGAGCTATTTTAGATCCGGTAACCAATTGTGAAAGCGCTATAAGATTAGCGGTAACAA
>NZ_JXQR01000005.1:0-222990 GCF_000834715.1 Flavobacterium sp. MEB061
CAGGATTCGAACCTGCGGCCTCCTGCTCCCAAAGCAGGCGCGATAACCGGGCTACGCTACACCCCGAAGGCAAAAATTAAGCGGAGAGACAGGGACTCGAACCCTGGCGACGGTTACCCGTCGACAGATTAGCAATCTGCTCCATTACCGCTCTGGCACCTCTCCAAGCTCAAGGAACGTGTCCTGTTTTGCGGTTGCAAATGTAAGACAACATTCCATATCTCACAACTATTTCTGCGCTTTTTTTAATCTTTTTTCAATCTTTTTTTTAAACCTCTTCACAATCAAACAAATAGAATTAACAAAAAATTCATATTCAATTTAAATTCTAATGAAACTCATACAAATTGATACAAAATTTGAATTTATTTAAATAAACAGTAAATTTGCTAGATTAACTAATATTAACAGAAAATGAACAAAAGAGTTGTTATCGTTTCTGCCGTTAGAACACCTATCGGAAGTTTCATGGGAGGTTTATCTACCGTACCCGCACCAAAATTAGGTGCTGCCGCTATAAAAGGCGCACTTCAAAAAATTAACCTTGACCCAAAATTAGTTGATGAAGTTTTCATGGGCAACGTGGTACAAGCTGGAGTTGGTCAGGCACCAGCGCGTCAGGCTGCGCTTTTTGCCGGTTTGTCTGAAGAAGTTGCCGCTACAACTGTAAACAAAGTTTGTGCATCCGGAATGAAAGCTGTAATGTTTGCAGCGCAGGCGATTGCTTGTGGCGATGCCGAAATCGTAGTTGCCGGAGGAATGGAAAACATGAGTTTGATTCCACATTACGTACAAATGCGTAATGGAAACAAATTTGGTCCTGCAACAATGCTGGACGGAATGCAAAAAGATGGATTGACAGATGCTTACGATAACAACGCAATGGGAGTTTGCGCTGATTTATGTGCATCTGAATACAAAATCACCCGTGAAGAACAAGATAATTTTGCTATTCAATCTTATGAAAGAAGCGCTAAAGCTTGGGACGCCGGAAAATTCGACAACGAAATTGTTCCTGTTGAAGTTCCGCAAAGACGTGGCGAACCTGTTATTTTTTCAAAAGATGAAGAATATACTAATGTCAAATTAGATAAAATCCCTTCATTAAGTGCTGTTTTCACAAAAGACGGAACAGTTACTGCTGCAAATGCTTCAACAATAAATGACGGTGCTGCCGCTTTGGTTTTAATGTCTGAAGAAAAAGCAAATGCATTAGGATTAAAACCTTTAGCTTACATAAAAGGATATGCAGATGCTGCACAAGAACCAAAATGGTTTACAACAAGCCCTGCAAAAGCGTTACCAAAAGCCTTAAACAAAGCAGGAATTGCAATTGGCGATGTTGATTATTTCGAATTCAACGAAGCTTTTGCTGTTGTTGGTTTGGCCAATTCAAAAATCCTTAATCTTGATAACGAAAAAGTAAACGTAAATGGTGGCGCTGTTTCACTTGGTCATCCTCTTGGATGTTCGGGAGCAAGAATCATTGTAACTTTACTGAATGTTTTAGAACAAAATAATGCCAAAACCGGAGCTGCTGCAATTTGCAACGGTGGTGGCGGTGCTTCGGCAATTGTTATCGAAAGAGCTTAAACAAATATTAAATTAGGAGTTGTTTATTAAAAAAATAACTCCTAATTTTCAACTTATAAATTACCCTAAATGTTCGGAATTTGCAATCTAGCCATAGTACCCGTTCGATCTGAGCCAAGTGACAGAAGTGAAATCGTCACACAACTTTTGTTTGGCGAGCACATCGAAATTTTAGAACGTCAAAATCAATGGGCGCGAATAAAAATTCAGTTTGATGATTATGAAGGCTGGGTAGATTCGAAACAATATCAGGTAATTTCCGAAGCAAATTATAACCAGTTAAGCAAAGAAGCTATTATTCTTAATGCTGATTTAATTGATTATATAAGTGCACCCGATAACTTATTATTACCTATTCCGCTTGGCGCTTCTTTGTCATTTTTAAGCAATACCGACATCAATACTGCTAATTTTGATTTCGAAGGAACCAAAACCAGCGGCATTAAACCTAAAAGCGCACTTATAAATACTGCTTTTATGTATTTAAACGCTCCCTATCTTTGGGGAGGAAAAACACCATTTGGAATTGATTGTTCCGGTTTTACCCAAATGGTCTACAAACTAAACGGATACAAAATTCATCGTGACGCCTCACAACAAGCCCTTGAAGGAGATCCATTAAGTTTTATCGAAGAAAGTGAGCCAGGCGATTTAGCCTTTTTTGATAATGAAGAAGGAAACATCATTCATGTTGGCATCATAATGGAAAACAATTACATCATTCACGCAAGTGGAAAAGTACGCATTGACCGTTTAGATCACTTAGGAATTTACAATCCCGAATTAAACAAACACACACACAATCTTCGAGTAATCAAAAAGATCATTTAATTTCCTTAGTAATCCCTTAAAGAAAAACATTTTGACAAAGCTTTCACTTTCTAAAACAGATTTTACAATTAATGATGTTACAATTCAATTTCCAATTGATATAGAAAATTTAAAAAAGATTTTGGGAGATTGTCGACATTTAAAAAAACAACATAACCATATTTATACCTGGGACGATTTTGGCATTATTGCATTTTCTAAAGAAGGAATAAAAGCAGAAAATTTATTACTCGATCTTAATTATGGTAATTACGATTTTTGTTCGAAAAACCCATTTACAGGTGAATTTATTTTTGAAAATCAAGAACTATTTCAATTTTATAAATCCAATAAAAATCAACTCGTAAAACTTTATAAGGGAGATGACAGCGGTGCCTTTATTCTTAATGGCATAAGTGTGTGGTTCAATAAAGAAGATGATAAAATAACGGCCCTTGACATTTCTGCATACAAAGAAAAAGAAAAGAAAGCTAAAACAGCTGTTGATCCTGAATTTAAACAATTCGAATCATTATGGCAGGAATGGATTACCGAAATCAATAAAATTGTCGCAACTGATAATGATTATTACAATCTTACAGATGGTATTTCTCCAGAAGATTTAGAAGAACATTCTACATTAGAAGATGAAATCACAATTCCGCATGCTCTTCAAAACTTTTACAAAGTTCAGAATGTAGAATACGATGCCGTAACTTCTGCTTTCCAGTTCTTGATAGGCGATTGGACGTATGATCTTATTCCGTTTGAAGATATTGCAGAAGAATGGAATTCGATACAGGATTTACAATTTGACGAAGAAGATCTTCCGGAACTGGAAATAGATTTCGAAAAAATAAAAACCAACAATTACGCAAACCCAAAATGGATTCCGTTTGCAACAGGGCGAAATGGAGATTATTTACTCTATGATGCAGATCCCGCCGAAAAAGGAAATTTCGGTCAAATCATAGAACTTCAAAACGAATCCTGGGAACGCAATATAGTTGCCGAATCTTTAGAAGAACTTCTAAGAAACGAAATCAAAAACCTAAAAACAGGCAAAACAGAACATTTCGATTTTATAACCGGCAAAGAAAATCAAGATTAATCCGTTCAATCTAAAACAAAAAAAATCCGCCACAATCCGTGTTTTCGCTTGCGAATCTGTGTCGTCCGCGTTCTAAAATTAAGCACTAACACGAATCGTTCTCCTAAACTCCGAAGGACTATTTCCTCGCTGTTTCTTAAAGAATTTATTAAAGTGACTTTCATCCGTAAAGCCAAATTCATACGCAATCTCGTTAATACGTTTATCACTAAATTGCAAACGATGTTCAATCAGTTTCGTTTTGTAATTGCTAATATATTGCTGCATCGTTTCGTTAGCATGTTTTTTGAAATAACGACCTAAATACGTATTCGAAATTCCGAAATACTCGCTAAGCGATTCTGCTTTAATTCTCTCTGGATAATAAATATTGTTCTGAATATATTGCAAAATATCCATTGCTTTAGCCTCACAACCAATATTTACCTGCTCCGGCAAATACTTAGCAATATTTCGCGCAACCACAATAATAAGTGTATTTACCAATTGCTGAATCAATTCTTTATTATAAACATCTTTATCCTGATGTTCACGAATAATGGCTTCCACCATCACTTTTACCAAACATTTATCTGCCTGATTCTTCAAAATACAACCAGGCTGATGATTCGCATTTTGCAAAATATATTCTAAACGCTGAATATTTTCATTTTGCAGGCTTGAGTTTTTCAAATAAATATCATTAAATCTCAAAAAGAAAAACTTTGTTTTGGTCTTAATGGTAAAATTATGGCAGTCCTCAGGCGTTAATAAAAACATATGTCCGGCATCATATTCAAAAATATTTTTGTTGATACATTGCCTTCCTGTTCCGTCTAAAATATAGACCAACTCAAAGAAATTATGACGATCTCCAACATCTGGATATTCATCAAGAGTTTCAAAAGAAACAGAAAAAGGCTCGTATAAGTTTTCTTTTTTCATAACTATAAAAATTATTTGAAGATGCAAATTTACATAAAAAAGACAAATATATACAAATTAACACTCATAAAAATGGTATAATTTTGCCAAGTGAAATTTAAGATTTAAAATACAACATTATGGAATATAGAAAATTAGGGAATAGCGAACTTGAATTATCAACTATTACATACGGCGCATTTGCCATTGGCGGAAACATGTGGGGCGGAAATGAAAAAGCAGATTCAATCGCATCCATTCACGCTTCAATCGACAACGGCGTTACCACAATCGACACTGCTCCTTTTTATGGATTTGGTTTAAGCGAAGAAATGATTGGCGAAGCGTTAAAATCTCACGATCGTTCAAAAGTACAGTTATTGACCAAATTTGGTTTGGTTTGGGACGGAAGCAATAACCAAAAAGGCGATTTCTTTTTCGATGCCGATGACAACGGAAAAAAAAATCCAATTTATAAATACGCTTCAAAAGCCAACATTATCAAAGAAGTCGAAGAAAGTTTAAAACGCCTTCAAACCGATTATATCGATTTATTGCAAATTCACTGGCCAGATTCTACAACGCCCATTCACGAAACAATGGAAGCTTTAGAAACCTTAATAAAACAAGGAAAAATCAAAGCAGCCGGAGTTAGCAATTATAGTGTTTCACAAATTCAGGAAGCGCAAAAAACAATTCAATTAGCCTCAAATCAAGTACCGTTTAGCATGCTGAATCGTAAAATTGAAACCGATTTGATTCCGCTTACGCTAAAAGAAAACATCGGAATCATTGCTTACAGCCCGATGGAAAGAGGTTTATTAACCGGAAAATATTTCACAGACGGCAAACTAAAAGACAACGATCACAGAAATGGTTATTTCGGTCAGTTCGATCTTCAAAAAGTAAAAACGTTGGTCGAAGAATTGAGTTCTTTAGCAAATGCAAAACACATTTCGATCTCGCAATTGGTTCTACGCTGGACCACTTTACAAAAAGGAATCACAATTGTTTTAGCCGGAGCCAGAAACGCAGAACAAGCTATTTCAAACGCAAAAGCAATGGATTTTGATTTATCACTTTCTGAATTAGATTTCATCAATCTGGCTATTTCTAAAGTTAAATAATCCTATAGAAAATATTTAAACACATAGAAACATAGCCAATAGCAATGTGAAAAGCATTCCTGAGCTTTGTCAAAGTTTTAAACTTTGACAAAGCTTGACAAAGCTAAGCTATGTGTGAGAAACTAGTTTCTTTTTACATTCTCTAAACACAAAGCAAAAACCTATGTTTCTATGTGTTTAAAATTCTACGCAACAAATTAAAAAAACAAGGAAAATAATTAGGGTGTGTCCCTCCGGGTCGGGCTATTCGTTACAATCTTTTTTATAAATAGAAAAAATTTATAAAAAAGGATTTCCACTGCTATCCCTCACACTCACGAATTCATAAGAAAACAAGAAAAATGAAGAAAATATTTATCATTAACGGAAGTCAAAATTTCGCACATTCAGGCGGAAAATTCAACCAAACCGTTACCGACTGGACAATCGAATACTTAATAAACAGCAAGCAATTCGAAATAAAAACAACCGACATCAAACAAGACTTTAATCTTGACGAAGAAGTCGAAAAATTCGTTTGGGCCGATGTTGTAGTTTATCACACACCGGTTTGGTGGTTTCAATTGCCAAATCTTTTCAAAAAATACATCGACGACGTTTTTACAGCCGGACACAACAAAGGAATTTACAAAAGCGACGGAAGAACCAGAACAAATCCCGACATTAATTACGGAACCGGCGGACAATTACACGGACGTAAATACATGCTTACAACAAGCTGGAATGCGCCTGCAACAGCCTTCACACTTCCGGGAGAATTCTTCGAAGAAACATCTGTAGATGACGGAGTGATGTTTGGTTTCCATAAAATGAATAAATTTACAGGAATGGAAAAATTAAATGGTTTCCACTTTCACGACGTTGAAAAAGGTGCAACTGCAGAAAACATCAGTATCTTTAAGGAAAACTATACTAAACATTTGGAAAAAACTTTTAACTTCTAACCTTAACACATCACAATCATGATCTCAATTACAGCCATCATAAAAAGTAAGCAGGAAAATCTTGAAGAAGTCAAAAACCTGGTTCACAATTTAGTTACACAAACCAAAAACGAGGAAGCCTGTATTCGCTACGACCTTCACACAACCGAAAATGTATTTATTATTTGGGAAGAATGGAAAGATCAGGCTGGTCTTGACATTCACAATAACCAACCTTATTTACAGGATTTTATCAAACAAAGCGAGAGTTTAGTCGCCACTCCTATTCTGGTTTATAAAACAACACAATCTTTATAAATAGTTACAATAATTAGGTTTCAAAAAGCTAACTTGCTTCATATAAATATTTAAACATGAATCAATATCATCTTGCCGAAATCAATATCGCAAAAATGAAAGGCGTCGATATTAATGACCCAATCATGAAAGAGTTTGTAGACAATTTAGATCTTGTAAATACCTTGGCCGAAAAAAGCGAAGGATTTGTTTGGCGGCTAAAAGACGAAAGCTCTAATGCAACAAACTTAAACCCGTACAATGACGAGCAAATAATTGTGAATGTTTCTGTTTGGGAAAACATCGAAACCTTAGAACATTACATGTACAAAACGTTTCACAGTGAATTTTTAAAACGTCGAAAAGAATGGTTTTTAAAATTCGGAAAAGCACACACTGCAATGTGGTGGATTCCTGCAGGTCAAATTCCTACTCTTGAAGAAGCAGTTGAAAAGTTAGATTACTTACAGCAAAATGGTCCTTCGGAATTGGTTTTTGATTTAAGGAATAAATTTCCTGCCCCTACAGAAGAAACTGTATAAGTTTTAGCCACGAATTCACGAATTAATCCAATATATTGCGGATAGATTAAAAAAAAATAAATTCGTGAATTCGTGGCAAAAAAAACTATTTAATCCCACCAAAAGCACCAAAACACATATTCTTGTGTAAAATTTCAACACTTTTAAAACCCACTTTTTTCATCAAATCCAACTGATAATTCATTGATCTTGGTGTGTCTTCTTTTTCTACATAATCCAATACTTTCTGGCGATATTCTACACCGCCAATTCCCTCTAAATAATCACCGTAACGCTGCCAGGTATATTCATTTAATAATTCAGTATCTTGAGTTATTAAATCTGAAATCATAAAACATCCGCCGGGTTTTAGCAATTTGAATATCTTAGTAAAAGTTGTTTCCCAATCCTGATCGTCACGTAAATGATGCAAAACTGCTCCGGCCAAAATAATATCAAAAGTATTTTCTTGTAAATCAACTTCGCGAATATCACCTTGCTTCACTTCTACTTTTCCGTTGGTTGCTGCCGAAACTCTTTCAAAAGCACGATCCAACATCGGCAAACTCAAATCGACCAAAGTGCAATTCAAGTTTGGAACTTTAGATAACATTTTTAAAGTATAATTTCCGGCGCCACAGCCAATATCCAAAACACTTTTGGCATTTGGAATAATTCTTTTCGAAGCTTCTGTAATTAATTCTAAAGAAATTATAGCATCGATTGTAGCGACTTGTCCGGTTTCTAAATTCGAGAATCTTTCGACATCATTATCAAAACGTTCCCTGATTTCTGCAATGGTTGATTTTTTCATAGTTTTCTGTTTTTTATGGCACACGGATGACGCGGATTAAACGGATTTACGCTGGTTTTTTTTTAAAATTCTTGTTGTTATTTATTATTTTTTTGTCACAGATTTAAAGATTCGCAGAGGTTTTTTTTAAGAATCTAAATTAAATTTTAAAATCATTTTAATCTGTGGCATTACCTTTTTTTAGTTTTCAATTAAAAAACAATCTGCGTAAATCCGTTTAATCCGCGTCATCCGCGTGCCATATATTTTTTAGTAAAAGTATTTCTTTCATATATACTTCAAAAATACTTATTTTGTCAATTATCAATACTTAATAGGTATTTATGGAATTACGTCATCTGAAATATTTTTTGGCTGTAGCCGAAGAACTGAATTTTACCAAAGCTTCCAAAAAACTTTTCATTTCACAGCCGCCTTTGAGCCGTCAGATTATGGAGTTAGAAGAAGAAATCCAGGCACGCTTGTTTATTAGAAACAATAAAAAAGTAGAGCTTACCGAAGCCGGAAAATACTTTGAGAAAGAAGTTAGAGAACTTTTTCAGAATCTGGAACGCATTTCTATCAAAACAAAAAAAATAGCCGAGAATATTTCGGGCGAATTCAGAATCGCTTACATCAGTTCGATTTATGCTGAAGTAATTTCAGAATTAATAAAACATCTTAAAGAACAATTTCCGTATGTAAATTTCAAATTATTTGAAGTTTCAACGACCAAACAAATTGCAGCTTTAGAACAGGGAAAAATTGAATTGGGAATTATTCGTTCTCCTATAAAATCTCCTAAAATAAAATCACAATTGTGGTTTCAGGACGGATTTTCGGTGGTTTATAACAAAAGTGTAATCCAAATTAATTCTGAAAAAGAAATCCCGAATTTAAAAGACGAAACTTTTGTGTTTTTCAACAAAGATTACGCACCGCATTATCATGAAGTTTTATTGCAACTTTGTTCTTTTTATGGTTTTACGCCAAAAGTTGTTCACGAATCAAACAACATCAATTCAATTGTGCAATTGGTAAAAAATGGTTTAGGAATTTCGATTGTTCCGTCTAATATTGCCAGAAACAATCAGGATCCGGAAATTGGTTTTATCGAATTAAAGAAAGTCAATTTGTATACTGATGTTTCTTTAATCACTTCAAAAGAAGACGATTCTGAAATCACAAAATCTGCGGTTGATTTTTTATTGAATTTTAAAAAATAATTACAAGAGTTTGTCGCAAAGTCGCAGAGTCGCAAAGTTTTGAATTGCCTCCTGCTTTAGCTGGAGGAAAATAGAAATGGTATATAAAATGGCTTTAGCCGAATATACGATTCGGCTAAAGCCATTTATAATGCAATTAGAACCTCCAGCTAAAGCTGGAGGCAATTTATAAATATCTTAAAATCTGCGTCTTTGCGAGATTAATTAAATTATGGAAATCCGTAAAAACTAAAAGCTTAAAGGAATTAAATTGCCCCCGTAAGCAGAACGAAACATAAATATAATTAGTGCAATTCGTGGCAAAAAAGTTACAATTTATCACAAGTAAATTCCCTAAAAAGAATGAACTTTTAGATACCTTAGCAAATTATTACATTATCTAAATAAAATCAATAAAATGGCAGAGCAATCTTCAATTCAGTGTCCAAATTGCGGAACTACAATCGATGTAAATGATATTCTAAAACATCAATTGGAAGATAGTATCCGTAAAGAATATCAACAAAAAGCCAATGCTCAAAAACAAGAATTAGAACTTAAAAACGAGCAATTAGAAAAAGCTAAAGCTGAGTTTGAAGCCAAAAAGAAACAGGAAAATGAACTTTTTGCTGAACGTTTAGAACGTGAAAAAAAGACAGCCGAAAAAGAAATTACCGAAAAAATAAAAACCAAACTCGACGAAGAAAACAAAGATCGTTTGGTTGCAATGGAAAAAGAGCTTTCTGAAAAGTCGGAGAAACTTCGTGAATTAAATAAAATGGAAGGCGAAATATTGAAGCTTCAGCGTGAAAAACTGGAGATGAAAGACGCTATTGAAGCACAAGCTCAAAAACAACTTAATGAAACTTTGGTTCTCGAACGTGATAAAATTCGTAAACAGGAAGAAGAAAAAAACGAGCTTAAAATAAAAGAATACCAAAAACAATCTGACGATCAAAAAAAGCTGATCGAAGAAATGAAACGTAAGCAGGAACAAGGTTCTATGCAATTGCAAGGCGAAGTAATGGAATTGGCAATTGAAGAATGGCTGGCAAATAATTTCCCATTGGACAGTATTGACGAAGTTAAAAAAGGTGCAAATGGTGCCGATTGCCTTCAAATTGTAAACACGCGCGAATTGCAAAATTGTGGCTCTATTTATTACGAAAGCAAGCGTACAAAAGCTTTTCAACCATCGTGGATTGAGAAATTTAAAAATGACATTAGAACCAAAAGAGCCAATATTGGGGTTTTGGTTACCGAAGTAATGCCAGCCGGAATGGATAGAATGGGAATGCGTGACGGAATCTGGATTTGTACTTATGAGGAATTTAAAGGTTTGAGTGCTGTTTTACGTCAATCGTTAATTCAGGTTAGTCAGGCGGTTCAGGCGCAGGAAAATAAAGGCGATAAAATGTCGATGTTGTATGATTTTTTAACCAGCAACGAATTCCGTTTACAAATTGAGGGAATTGTAGAAGGCTTCACGCAAATGCAAGGCGATCTTGATGCCGAAAAAAGAGCGATGCAACGAATCTGGAAACAACGTGAAAAACAAATTGAAAAGGTGGTACACAATACTTTAGGAATGTATGGTTCCATTCGCGGTATTGCAGGAAATGCAGTTCAGACTGTAAGAGCTTTAGAACTTGATTTTATTGAGGAAGACGAAGATCCAAAAGAATTACCGGAATAAAATATTACGAGATTGAACGCGGATGACGCGGATTCGCTAACGCGAAGACACGGATTTACGCGGATTTTTACTTCTTTTTCGTAACGAAACGCAACAAAAAAGGCTTCGCTAGTAATAGTCGAAGCCTTTAGTTTTTGGTTTCTTTTAATTAACCTTTTTTGAATGACATTGTTAATCCAAATTGGTTTGAAAGGAATAATTTATTTTCCTTAATAGAATAACCTGAATTTGTTCTCAACAACTGCAAAAATTCAGCTTCTTTTTTTGCATCACATTTTTTAGTTTCTGACGTAAGATTTAAAAACTGGATTTGACCTTCGCCTTTAGATAATAAATTTCCTTTGATAGCATTACATCCTGTTGAACCTGAAAACGTTGCTGGATTCATTACAATTTTTGGTAAGCTTGAAAAGTCTTTATCAGTAACAACTTTACCATTTAAATTTTCCAAAACCCAGTTTTGCTGCAATTTCTTTTCAATTGTCTTTTCATTAGTCGATACTGTTGCCTTTGTTTCTTTAGCAGATTTGCAGCCAAAAGCCAATGAACCTGCAATAAATAACATTAAAATCCTTTTCATGTAAAATATTTTTTTTATAAGTTTTATTTTACAAAAATATTCTGAGTTGAAAAGATCTTAGAATGTCATACGGTTTTTTTAAAATATATTAAGACATTTTAAATTAATCTACTTTTTTAAAAACAAGGATTTTTCCCGAAGGGTTTGATAGTATTAATCTGTTATCGCCAACAGAATAAGTGGTTACATTTTGAAGCGCTTTTGCAAATTCGCCTTCTTTATTTCCTGGCGTACAAGCCATTAAAGTCGAAATAACTTTTGAGAATCTTAGTAAATCCTTTTCATAAAATATAGTACCGCTAATTGCATTACAGCCGCCATAACCCATGAATTTATTTTCTGCAGAATTAATTTCAATTCTTGGTAATTCTCTTTGAAAATCGGTTATAAAAACTTTGAAACCATTTAATTCTTCGAGAACCCAAATATCATGCAAGCGGTAATCTGTATTATATTTTCCGCAGCCACTCAGTTTTTCAGCTTCTAATTCGGAGTTGTTCTTTATTTCAACTGTAACTTTATAAGGAGAAATTGCTCCCGACATTGAATTCTGACATTCCAATTGCTGAATTGTAATTGTGGCAGTCGAAGTTTCATTACTTACTTTATACATCCTTACATTGGCATCCATTGCTTTTATGGCTTCAACAGAGGGGAAAATAATTTTTTCTTTTCCGGTAATCAACGATGTGAAAACAATTTCATCATTTCCCATTTTCAATCCCCAAAAAGGTTCGTTTCCGGTTGCTGTAAAATAATACTTCATCTCATCTTCCTGAGTTCCATACTCAGAAGTAGTTTGTGGATCTGAACTTTTGCTCACAGTAGATTTACAACTCACAATTAAAGAAAACAACAGCAATAGTGAAATTATATTTTTCATAACGATTTTATTAAGAATATTTGCTTACCGAAAAACATATATAAAATTCTTATGAATTTACGACATTTTTTTGAAACTCTTATTTAGAATGTTTTCAAATTTTAAATAATTTCTATTACAATAATTCACCCGAAACGCCCACTACGTAAAAGATTACGACTAATTACGTAATTACATTAAAGATATCTTACTTGAAAAATTAACCATATTACGTATTTTTATAAGTATAAATACTTATATTTGCGTAGTAATACTTAATTAAAGAAATCATGATAAGAGTAATAGTAGTTGGAAACGGCATGGTTGGTTATAAATTTTGCGAAAAATTCATTGCAAAATCAGGACAGGAAAAGTATCAGATTACCGTTTTTGGAGAAGAACCAAGACGCGCTTACGACAGAGTTCACTTAAGTGAATACTTTGGAGGCAAAACAGCAGATGATTTATCATTATCAACAAGTAACTGGTACACAGAAAACAACATTATTCTTAACACTTCTGAATTAATTACAGATATTAATCGATCTGAAAAAACAATCCATACTCATTTAGAAAAAACACATACGTACGATTACTTAGTTCTTGCAACTGGTTCTTCGGCTTTTGTACCGCCAATTGATGGTGTAGAAAAAGAAGGTGTTTTTGTGTACAGAACTATCGAAGATCTGGATGCAATTATGGCTTACGCTAAAAAAATAAAACAGAAAGGCGCGACCGAAGCAGCTGTTTTAGGTGGAGGTTTATTAGGTTTGGAAGCTGCAAAAGCAGTTAGAGATCTGGGTTTGAATCCTCACGTTGTGGAATTTGCACCACGTTTGATGCCAAGACAATTAGACAAAGGTGCAAGCGATATGCTGCAATCTAAAATCGAAGAATTAAACATTGGCATTCATCTTAACAAAGCCACGCAATATATTGACGGTGCAGCATGCATAACGGGAATGATGTTTGCAGATGACGAATTGTTAAAAGTGGACATGTTGGTTATTTCTGCCGGAATTAAACCTCGCGACGAATTAGCTCGGGTTTCAGGACTTGAAGTCGGTTTACGAGGCGGCGTTGTGGTAAACAATCAAATGCAAACATCAGATCCTTCTATTTATGCCATTGGCGAAGTAGCATTATACAATCAAAACATTTACGGACTTGTTGCTCCAGGTTACGAAATGGCCGATGTCGCTGCCGAGCAAATCTTAAATGGTACAAAAACCATGAGAGAAACCATCGATATGTCGACTCAATTAAAACTAATTGGTGTTGAAGTGGCGAGTTTTGGTGACCCTTTTGTTGAAAATAATGATGTAACTGCTATTATTTATGAGAATAAATTAAGCGGAATTTACAAAAGAATCAACGTTACCAAAGATTCTAAAACCTTATTAGGCGGAATTTTAGTTGGAGATTCCAGCGATTACAATTCACTTTTTCAGATTTACAGCAATGCAATGGCTTTGCCTAAAAATCCGGAAGATTTAATTTTAGGTTCGCGTGATGGATCTGAAGGTTCAAGTTTAGGAAGTGTGATGGATTTACCGGACACCGCCGTAATTTGTTCTTGCGAAAATGTGACTAAAGGTGCAATTTGCTGTTCACTTTTAGATGAAACCTGTTCTAGTTTTTCTGATGTTGTAAAACATACCAAAGCCACTTCTGGCTGTGGAGGCTGTAAACCAATGGTTTCTGATTTGGTAAAAGCCACTCAAAAATCACTTGGAAAAGAAGTAAAAGAAGTGATTTGCGAGCATTTCAATTATAATCGTCAGGAATTATTCGATTTGGTAAAAATCAATAAATACGAGAATTTTTATGATGTAATTGATCATCACGGTAAAGGCGACGGCTGCGAAATTTGCAAACCTGTTGTAGCCTCAATTTTCTCTAGTATTTACAACGATACTGCCAATAAGCACGTTACAACTCAAGATACAAACGATAGATTTTTGGCTAATATTCAACGAAACGGAACGTATTCTGTTGTGCCGAGAGTTGCCGGTGGAGAAATAACTGCAGAGAAATTAATTGTAATTGGAGAAGTTGCCAAACAATTTGATTTGTACACTAAAATCACAGGCGCTCAACGTGTTGACTTATTCGGAGCACATTTGAGCGATTTGCCAAAAATATGGAAAATATTAATCGATAATGGTTTTGAAAGCGGTCATGCATACGGAAAATCGCTTCGTGCCGTAAAAAGCTGTGTTGGAAATGCCTGGTGCCGTTACGGAATGGACGACAGTGCTGGATTTGCCATCGAACTGGAAAACAGATATAAAGGAATTCGTTCTCCGCATAAATTAAAAGGTGGTGTTTCGGCTTGTATTCGCGAATGTGCCGAGGCTCGCGGAAAAGATTTTGGGCTTATCGCTGTTGAAGGCGGTTGGAATTTATACATTGCCGGAAATGGTGGTGCCAACCCAAAACACGCTGTTTTATTAGCCGAAAAAATTGATAAAGAAACCGTTATCAAATACATGGATCGCTTTTTAATGTATTACATCCGCACGGCTGGTCCGCTGATTCGAACTTCGACCTGGTTAGAAAAACTTGACGGAGGTTTAGAATATCTGAAAGAAGTAATTATCGAGGATAGTTTAGGGATCTGCGAAACGCTGGAAGCCGAAATGCAGACTCTGGTAAACACTTTTGAATGCGAATGGAAACAAGTTCTTGAAAAACCAAGATTATTAAAACGTTTCAACCATTTTGTAAACTCTGAAGAGAAAGATGACAATGTTGTTTTTGTTCCCTTAAGAGATCAAAAAGCGCCAAAAGCGTGGTCTTAATTTATATTTCATTTTTAAATACATAGAAACATAGCTTATAGAAGTGAATAAAGGCATTTCACTACACATATAGCTTTCAAAGATTTTTAATTTTTAATTAAAAAATTCAGCTCCAAAAAAAAATAAAAATATCACAAACGTTTGCTGTCCTTCTTACCCTCTTTTTTACTGCGCCATCATAACTCTCATGATTGTAAAAAGAGGGATAAGAAACAGGAACAAAAAAATTATTAAAATGGAAGAAATCTTAAATCAATACGAAACCGTTCATCCAAGCGATGCTACAATTTGGTTCAAAGCCGGAAAAGTAGAAGATTTTCCAACCAATCGCGGCGGCTGCATCAAATACAAAAACAAACAAATCGCCATTTTTAATTTTGCACGCCGCAACGAGTGGTACGCGTGTCAAAATGCCTGTCCGCATAAAATGGAAATGGTTTTGGCAAGAGGAATGACGGGATCAACAGATGATATTCCGAAAATTGCCTGCCCGATGCACAAAAAAACCTTTTCATTGATTGATGGTTCAAATTTAAATGGAGATGATGATTTAAAAATTGCAACATATCCAATTAAAATCGTTGACGATCAAGTATTCGTTGGTTTTGTAGATTAGAGAGCTTTAAGAGGCAAGAAACAAGAAGAAAGATCTGAAAACTTTTATCATCTTGCTTCTTGCTTCTTTCATCTCACTTTTGTCTTTCGACTTTTCTACTAATTTACGTATATTTGAAATCTATTATCTACCAACAATGACTACACCTTTTCAAAAAGCAAGCGAATGGATTGATGCCGAAAACGCACAGGATCCGAATATCGAAATCGACCAAAATACTGAATATCCTAAGGAATTATTATATTCTAACAGGATGTACGAAAGATTGATGCAATTTGAACCCGAGGCTTCAGAAGAAGTGCAAATTGCTTCAAAAGCGCAGCATATTTGCCGATGGAAAGTAGCACGCGAATCTTACCCAATGGATCGTGTAGGTTATTTGAAATGGAGAGAAGAATTGAAAAAATTTCACGCCAAAACTACTGCCGAAATCTTAGAAAAAGCAGGATACGACCAAGAATTTATTGATCGTGTTTCTTTTTTAATTGAAAAAAAACTGCTTAAAAAAGACAACGAAACCCAATTACTTGAAGACGTTATTTGCTTGGTTTTTTTAGAATATTATCTGGATCCTTTTGTTCATAAACACGACGAGGAAAAACTAAAAAATATCATCAAAAAAACCTGGGATAAAATGTCAGACAAAGGACATCAGGAAGCTTTAAAAATCAATTATTCCGAAGAAAATTTAAATTTGATAAAAGCGTCTTTAGGGTTGTAAATTAGTATAATGAAAAAAACCAATCAGGAAACTGCAGATAAAATTACTTTCAAAAATTTACGTCGTCTGTATTTTTTTGCTCTTCTAACTATTGCAGTAACTATTATTGTTAGTCAGGTTTTAGTTCAATACAATCTAAATCAACAATTAAGCGATTCTAAAATCATTAATATTTCCGGAAAGCAAAGAATGCTGAGCCAGAAGATTGTTAAAGAAGTTCTGATTCTTCATTATGTTGCTGATACTGTTTCTTCCAAACAAATTTCACATTTAAAGAATGTTTTATCTCTTTGGAAAAACACGCAAAACTCGCTGGAAAACGGTAATGATAGTTTGGCATTTCCAAAAGAAAAAAGTGAAACGCTTGCTAAATTATATATTGAAGTAAAACCTAATTTTTCGAAAATTGCAGAAACAACAGATTTGCTTCTGTTGAATTTAGCACAAAAAAACAAAATAGCCGACAATCAAAAACTAGTAGAAATTATTCTAAAAAACGAAGGTGTTTTTCTTTCGAAAATGAATCAAATTGTAACACAATACGATCTTGAAGCACACGAGAAAGTTACGGAACAACGCAGAATAGAATATTGGATTTTTGGCTTCACCCTACTCATTTTGCTTTTGGAATTTTTCTTTATTTTTAAACCTACCAATAAAAAAATTGAGAGATTGATTGCCAAGCTTTTATCTTCAGAAAAGAAAGCTTTAAAATTGGCCTACGACACTGAGATTATCAGTGAGATAAAAGAAAACTCCGTAAAAGAATTAAAATCATTGAATTATGCCATGGAAAATACGCTGCTTTATTGCCGTATTGCACCCGATGGTTCGATTATACATATTGGAGAAAAATTTGCCAAGCTTTTAAATTACACTAAGTTTTCATCTAATAAAAAATTCTCGGAAGTTTTAACGACAGACGAAAAAGAACAGCTTAATATCGATCGCATTATTTTTGAAAAGCACAGAAGCGGCTGGCAAGGCGAAATTAAAATCATCAATAAAGAGGCACAAAGCATCTGGCTTGATTTATCAATGGTTCCCGTAACTATAAAAAAAGATGAACTGGAACTTTTAATTGTTTGTTTTAACATTACCGAAAGAAAAAAAGCACAGCGCGAAGTAGAACGTCTGAATATTGAAAACAGTACCGAAAAAATCAATCAACAGAAAATTATTTCGAGTAAAATTGTCGAAAATCAGGAAAATGAACAAAACCGAATTGCGAAAGAAATTCACGACGGAATTGGTCAGATGCTCACAGGATTAAAATTTAGCCTGGAAAGTATCAATCTCGACGACAAGGAAAAAGCGGCTCAAAAAATTGAATATCTTAAAAAATTATCATTGGATATTATCAAAGGAGTTCGTACAGCAACTTTCAACCTAATGCCTCCGGAATTAAGCGATCACGGCATTGTTTCTTCTCTGTCGAAACTTACACAGGAACTTTCAAAACTTACCGGAAAAGAAATCCTGTTTTACAACAAAACCGATTTCAGCCAGCGTTTAGATTCTTTAATCGAAATTAACATCTATCGCCTTACGCAAGAAGCGATCAATAATGCCATAAAATATGCTGAGTCATCACATATTATTGTGCAGCTTTCGCATAGCGATACGCTTCTAAGTATTATTGTAGACGACAACGGAAAAGGTTTTGATATTCACACTGTAGATAAAAAACGCAATAGCGAATCCGGTATGGGATTATTGTTCATGAAAGAAAGAATTCAATACATCAACGGACGCGTTTTTATTAAATCGATTCCGGGTGAAGGAACTAGGATTACTTTTAATATTCCGATATAAAAATTTGATAATTAGATAATTTGTCAATTAGACAATTAGATAATTAGATAATTTAAAATTCCAATATTCTACAATCTTGTCATCTCGACGGAGGAGAGATCACACAAGAAGCTCCGCAATCAAAATCGCCAATCTTTGTCAAGTTACGAGTGTAATCCCTCCTCCGTTGAGATAAAAAAACATAACAAAATTTTTCTTCACAAAAAATTAGACAAAAGTCTACAAACAATTTTCTAATTATCAAATTGACACATTATCAAATTGGCACATTTTCTAATTGACACATTTTCTAATTTAAAAAATTACGTATCTTAGCCTAATATTTATAGATGAATATACGTAAAAACTTAGAATCAAAATTAAGTAAATCATGAGTAATACTATTCGAGTTGTTCTGGCAGATGATCATGTATTTGTAAGAGATGGAATAAAATCTTTATTAGAAAACGAAGCAAACATCGAGGTTGTAGGCGAAGCCATTGATGGTGCCGATGCTCTTGAAGTAGTTGCAAGCAGTAAACCGGATTTACTTATAGCAGATATTCGCATGCCAAACCTTACAGGTATCGAACTAGTAGAAAAACTTAGAAGCGAAAATAATAACGTAAAAATTATTATGCTTTCCATGCACGAATCTGAAGAATACGTATTAAAATCTATCAAGGCCGGAGCCGATGGATACTTATTAAAAGGTTCCAGCAAAGAAGAATTTTTAAAAGCACTCCATATCGTTGCTGGCGGAGGAAAGTATTTTAGTGGTGATATTTCTTCAATATTAATCAGTCAGTTAACAAACTCTTCAACTTCATTAGAACCTAAACAAAATTTAGGCGAAGAAATGATGATTACCAAAAGAGAAAAAGAAATCCTGACACTTTTATTATCCGGAAAAGGCAATAAAGAAATCGCCGAAGCTCTTGAAATTAGTAAAAGAACTGCCGAAGTACATCGCTTTAACTTAATGAAAAAGCTGAAAGTAAAGAACTTAATGGAACTTTCCAATAAAGCCACTGAGTATTCTTTACTATAAAAAACTACGTATAATTACGTAATTATTTTTCAAAAACTGTGTTTTCGCAGTTTTTAACTACGTTTTAGTACTTATTTTTGTTAAAAAATATAAGTGCTATGAAAAATACAAACTCACTCTCGCAATCACACAAAATTTTATTCTTAAATACCCTGGCTTTCACTGTGTGTTTTGCCTGTTGGACATTGAATGGCGTTTTAGTAACCTTTTTAGTTGATAATGGAATCTTTCACTGGAGCGTTGTTCAGGTGGGCTGGCTTCTTGGAATTCCGATTCTGACCGGATCTATAATGCGTTTGCCAATCGGTATCCTTACGGATAAGTTTGGAGGAAAATATGTTTTTTCGCTTTTACTGCTACTCTGCTCGATTCCTTTATTTTTACTGCCTTTTGCTGATAGTTTTATGACATTTGCTTTATTAAGCTTTTTATTTGGAATGGTGGGTACCAGTTTCGCTGTAGGGATTGGATATACATCGATTTGGTATCCAAAAGAATGGCAGGGACGCGCTTTGGGAATCTTCGGAATGGGAAATGCCGGTGCCGCTATCACCACTTTTTTAGCGCCTTCATTACTAAATCATTTTTCTATTGAAGATCCTCAAAATGGTTGGAAAATACTTCCTGTAATTTATGGTGCAGCGTTGGTTGTTATTGGGATTGCCTTTTTAATTTTTGCCAAAAACAAGAAAATAGAAAACAATACAAAAAGTGTTTCTCAAATGCTTCAATCTCTTAAATCTGCTCGGGTTTGGCGTTTTGGAGCTTATTACTTTTTAGTTTTCGGATGCTTTGTAGCTTATTCGCAATGGCTTTTACCTAATTTCATGAATGTTTATCAAACCAGTTTGGTTATGGGCGGATTATTTGCTACACTTTTCAGTTTGCCATCGGGCGTTATCAGGGCTTTTGGCGGTTATTTATCAGATAAGTTTGGTGCCAGAAAAATCATGTATTGGGTTCTAAGTTCATCCGTAATTTTAAGTGCATTATTAATGATTCCGAAAATGGAAATTACAACAACAGGACCTGGTGTTTTAGCAACTAAAAAAGGAACCATAACTTCTGTCTCAAATGAAAATATTAAAATTGGAGACACTGAATTTCCTGTTGCACAAAAAAAAGAAAACACAAATGAAAATGCTATTTTTCCAACCAAAACTTCATGGCAGCAAGTTGTTGTGAATCAAAATCAAACCGTAAAGAAAAAAGAACTTCTCGCCAAAGGTATTACCGTAATTAAATTTGATGCTAATATGTGGGTTTTCCTTGTTCTTGTAATCCTAATAGGTATTTCATGGGGAATTGGCAAAGCAGCAGTTTACAAACATATTCCGGAGTATTTCCCTAAGGATGTGGGTGTTGTAGGCGGAATGGTTGGAATGATTGGAGGACTCGGAGGATTTTTCGGACCAATTATTTTTAGTTACCTGCTTACTTCAACCGGAATCTGGTCGAGTTCATGGATATTCATCTTAATTTTTTCTCTCATTTGCTTAATATGGATGCATTATACAATCACGAAAATCATGAATGAAAAACAACCAATATTATCAAAAGTAATTGATAGACAATAAATTTAAAAAGAAACAATAAAATGAATAAATTTGTATGACTTTTATCACAAAATAAACCCTGACAATCTTTTACATTTGCCTCGTATTTAAAAATTCAGTTATGAAAAAACTAAGAATAATCATCCTAATAATATTAGGAACAATTAGTGCAAATGTACAGGCACAGGAGTTAGATGTGAACTTACAAATTAGACCTCGTTTTGAGTATCGAAACGGATATAAAACACTTTTACCGGAAGGTCAGGAAGGAACTTCTCAGATTTCGCAACGTTCAAGATTAAATTTCAATTATAAGCAGGATGAATTTAAGGTAAAACTGACTTTACAAAATACCAGAACCTGGGGAGATGTTGCTACTACAACAACTGCAGATAAAAATGGTGTTGCTGTTTTTGAAGCCTGGGCACAATATGATATTACCAAAAAATGGAGCGCAAGAATGGGGCGTCAGGTATTATCTTATGACAACCAACGTATAATGGGCGAAATGGACTGGGCGCAACAAGGACAAAGCCATGATGCGTTAATGGTGTCTTTCCATCCGGAAAATCACCAGTTAGATTTAGGAGTTGCATATAATTCTGATGCTGAAAATGTTAAACAAACACCATATACTGTAGCCAATTACAAAACAATGCAATATGCCTGGTACCACACTACTTTTGACAAATTAGGAGCAAGTTTATTATTATTGAATACTGGTTATGAATATGCCGCAACTCCTACTAAATTATTAATAGATTACAAACAAACCTTTGGGACTTACTTAACTTATAAAACTGCAAAAATTGACAGTAATTTAAGTCTCTACGGCCAAACGGGAAAAAGCACAGATCTAAAAGTAAGCGCATGGAATGCTGCAGCCAACTTTGGGTACCAAATATCTGAATCTTTTAAAGCTGGTTTAGGATACGAATTCCTATCAGGAAAAAATACAAACGACGGAAGTACTGTTATTAAATCATTCAATCCAATTTTTGGAACCAACCATGCATTTAATGGTTATATGGATTATTTTTATGTAGGTAATCATTTAAACAATGTTGGTTTGCAGGATGCTTTCTTAAAATTAAATTACAATGTAAACAAATGGCAATTTGCATTAATGCCGCATATATTTTTATCTGCTGCTGATGTAGTTACTCCGTTAAACGAAAAACTTGATTCTTATTTAGGAACCGAAATTGACTTTACTGCAGGCTTTAATTTCAAGAAAGAAATTACATTAACAGGGGGATATTCACAAATGTTCGGATCTAAAACTTTAGAATTCATAAAAGCCGGAGACGCAGGACATACCAACAATTGGGCATGGCTGATGATTTCTGTAAATCCAAGAATTTTTAGCTGGAAAAAATAGTTTTTCTGCAAAATTAACTCCTATATTTTACCCTTTTCCCATTTCGGAAAAAGGGTATTTTTTTTGCCTTTCCAAAAAATTGTTATTTGTTTTAATTAGTTATATTTGAACCGAATACGAATCCCAAATTCTATCCTACATGAAACAATTTTTAAAACTATCAATGTTAACTTTCATTGTAACACAAACTGGTATTGCTCAAAAATACAATAATGCATTAATTTCAAAAGATTCAGAAATAAATTTTGCAAAAACACAAAAAAGAGGAATCAAAAAAAACAACATTATTTACTATGTTGAAAATGATTTACAAACAATATCTGCCTATAAAAGCAATAAATTGAAATGGCAAACTAATGTAATTTCTGTTTGTGGAGAACCAAAACGTGGAGAACCTCAAATAAGATATGTAGGATATAATGCCAACAAACTACTTATCGTTATGGGAAAACATAATTTTGCAGAAATTGACATTAATAGTGGTGTAACAAAACTTGTTGGTTAAGATTAAATTAAAAAGCGATATTTAATATAAATTCGCATATACATTTAATCTAATGAAAATCATAACCTGGAATTGCAATATGGCATTTAGAAAAAAAGCCGAGTTTATCTTGGCTTATAATCCTGATATTGCCGTAATTTCGGAGTGTGAAAATCCTGAAAAACTCAAATTTACCACCGATACAAAACCACCAACTGACATTCTTTGGTATGGCACAAATCCGCATAAAGGGCTTGGGGTTTTCTCTTATAGTGATTATCGGTTTCAATTATTGGATTGCCATAATCCGCAATTCAAAAACATTCTGCCAATCGCTGTTACTGGCGGAAAAGTTGATTTTACCTTATTTGCAATCTGGGCAAATAATCCCGAAGATAAAGATGGACAATATGTAACCCAGGTTTGGAAAGCAATTCATTATTACGAAGATTTAATCAAAGAAAATAAAACTATTTTAATTGGTGATTTCAACAGCAATACTATTTGGGACAGACCAAGAAGAGAAGGAAATCATACTACAGTTGTAAATAAACTGGGATCTAAAAAAATCCTGAGTACTTACCATCAATATTACAATCAAATACAGGGCAAAGAAGAACATCCAACTTTGTATCTTTATCGACACGAAAACAAACCGTATCATCTTGATTATTGCTTTGCGTCGAATGATTTTATTGAAACTTTAGAAAGCGTCGAAGTTGGAACTTATCAGGATTGGACTATGCATAGTGATCACAAACCTTTAATAATTAATTTCAATATATAAAAATGAACAACTGGACTCAAAGATGGGACGACCGCTACAGCAACGAAGAATTTGCCTACGGTGAAGAACCTAACAATTTCTTTAAAGAACAAATTGAAAAACTAAACACCGGAACTATTCTGTTTCCTGCAGAAGGCGAAGGTAGAAATGCCGTTTATGCCGCAAAATTAGGCTTAAAAGTTGCAGCTTTTGATATAAGCGAAGAAGGAAAAAACAAAGCTTTAAAATTAGCCGCAGCAAATAATGTTTCGATAGATTATCTGGTTGGCGAATTGGAAACTTTAAATTATCAAACCGAACAATTTGATGCTATTGCATTGATTTACGCACACTTTCCTGCTGAAATCAAATCTTCAATCCATAAAACGCTTGACAAATATTTACGCCAAAACGGAATTATAATTTTTGAAGCTTTCAGCAAAAAACATCTCGAATATCTTGCTTTAAACGATAAAGTTGGCGGACCAAAAGACATTGAATCTTTATTTTCTATTGAGGAAATAAAAGCTGATTTCCCAAACTACGAAATCATTCAATTAGAAGAAAAAGAAATCGAACTGAACGAAGGTTTGTTCCATAACGGAAAAGGTTCTGTAATTCGATTTGTTGGAAAGAAAAAGTAAATCATAATGTTGAGACGCAAAAATTTGCGTCTCAACAGAACATCTCAATTAAATTCTCTTTAATTTTTATACTTCATTCCCATATCTTCAATAGAGAATTTGTCTGTCAATAAATGCAATAATTTATCTCTCAAAGCAATATATTCAGGCATTTTTACGATTTCTATTTTGTTTCTCGGCCTTGGCAAATGTACTTCTACAATTTCTCTGATGGTTGATGCCGGACCATTATTCAACACCACAATTCTATCCGATAAAAACAAAGCTTCTTCGATATCATGCGTGATCATTACGATCGTTTTTTCTCTGTTGTCTAAATTCCATAATTTTAAAACTTCTAACTGCATCGATCCTTTTGTTAAGGCATCTAAAGCCCCAAAAGGCTCATCCAAAAGCAATACTCCCGGATTGATTGCAAAAGCCCTCGCAATAGCAACACGTTGTTTCATTCCGCCCGAAAGTTGTCCGGGTAATTTATCTTTATGTTCAAATAAATTGACCATTTTTAGGTTCTGAATCACAATTTCGTGTTTCTCTTTTTTAGAGCAATTCATAACCGAATCAACAGCCTGAAAAATATTCTGTTCTACTGTTAACCATGGTAAAAGGGAATAATTCTGAAAAACGATTCCGCGGTCCGGTCCCGGTCCTTTGATTTTTTGACAGGCTAATTCGACAGAACCACCAGTTGGTGTCAGCATACCTCCAATAGCATTCATAATAGTTGATTTTCCACAACCCGAATGCCCAATAATCGAAATGATTTCTCCTTTTTGAATTGATAAATTAATATCACGAACGGCAATATATTTCCCTTTTGGAGTTGGAAATGATATCTCTAAATTTTTGATTTCTAAATAACTCATGAGTTTATAATTTTAGTCCCGAAGCCTCGGGATTGATTTTAGATTTTAGATTTCTGGAGGTTTCAAGTTTCAGGTTTCAGGTTTCAAGTTTCAGGTTGCAAACCTTTGTCCCTTTGAACCTTTGCTACTTTGAACCTCTGACTAAGCTTTGTAAGAAACTTTATTTTCTATAAACGTGAAGAATTTATCGAATATCAAACCAACTATTCCAATAATGATGATGGCTGAAATTACTTTTTCTAAACTTAAGGCGTTCCAGCTGTCCCATACGAAGAAACCAATTCCGGCTCCACCTGAAAGCATTTCTCCGGCAACAATAACCAGCCATGCAACGCTGATGCTCAAACGTAATCCAGTTATAATGTGGGGCAAACTAAACGGAATTAAAATTTTAGTCAGGTAACGCATTTTTGAAAAACCAAAAGCCTTTGCTACGTTTTTATGATCTTGTGGAATAGAGGCGATTCCGAAAGAAGTATTGATTAAAGTCGACCATAACGACGTAATGAAAACGATAAATATAGTCGCCAAACCAGTGTCTTTAAAAACGACCAATCCGATAGGAAACCATGCCAAAGGCGAAACAGGTTTCAAAAGCTGTACAATTGGATACATAATTTGCTTGCAAATCGTGCTCGCTCCCATCAAAATCCCAATTGGAATTGCTACTAACGAACCTAATAAAAAGCCCAATAAAACGGTTTTTATGGAATTAAATAATTGCAATCCGATTCCTTTATCATTTGGTCCGTAATCGTAAAACGGATCGCTTAACATTTCTTTCAAAACGGTAAAAGTAGCCAGAGGTCCCGGAAGTGCATCTTTAGTGTAAAGACTCAATAAACTCCAAAAACTAATAAATAAGGCAATTCCGATTCCTGCAAATGCAGTTGATTTTAGTTTAATCAAAACTGAATTTAAAATCAATTTTAATTTTTCATTTCTTCTGTTATCAATGGCGGTATTTCCCATCAAAACTTCTGTTTGATCTGCGATGTCGTTTAGCGTTAATGTATCTTTATTAGACATGATATTCTGATTTAAATTTGACAATTCTGTTAAGGATTTTCGCCACGACCCGACCGAAGGGAATAGACGAAGTAATTCACGAATTTATTGTAGCACTGAATAGAAAAACTAATTCGTGAATTCGTGGCGGAAAAAAATTATTTTTTAACCACTTTTAAATATGCCGCCGGATTTGAAGGATCAAAAACCGTTTTATCCATTGTTAACGAGAAAGGCTTCATATCATCATTTGGTACTTTTACTTTCATACTTTTGGCCACTTCTTCGTATAAATCCTGTAAAATCAATTTATCGGCGATTGCTTTATAATTTGGTGCTTCTTTTAAGTATCCAAATCGAACGTATTGTGCCATGGCCCAAATCGCGTAAGATTTTCTAGGGTAATTCACCAGACCACCTTTGTAAAACAACATGTAATCTTTGGCGTAAACTTCCGTTCCCTGATTGCAACCCAAATCGTAATTTCCCATTAATCTATTTTCAATAACATCTGCAGGAGCATTTACATAAGGCGCTTTTCCAATTATTGCAGCCGCTTTTTTACGATTTGCCGGATTATCTAACCAAATACAGGCTTCTAAAACTGCTTTCATCACCTTTACAAGATCAGTTCTTCTTTTTTCGCTGAATTCTTTGTTAACAACCAATGCTTTTTCAGGATGGTCTTTCCAAATATCTTGTGAAGCAACTTGTGTAAAACCAATCCCTTGTTTTACCGCAACACCGCCCCAAGGCTCTCCAACACAATAACCATCCATATTCCCCACTTTCATATTGGCCACCATTTGCGGAGGCGGAATCGTAATAATTTTAGATGTTTTTTGGCTTACACCTGCAATCGCCATCCAGTTTCTTAACCATAAATCGTGTGTTCCTCCTGGAAAAGTCATCGCAAAAGTCACTTCTTTTTCAGCCTTAAGTTTGGCTGCCACAACGGGTGCGATTTTAGTCATTTGTTTGAAACCCACTTTTCCACAAAAATCATTAGAAAGTGTAATCGCCTGACCGTTCACATTCAGCATCATGGCGATTTTCATTTCAGAACCTGCTTTCCCTCCTACCCCTGTGTAAACCGAAAACGGCATTGAATACAGACAGTGCGCTCCGTCTAATTCACCAGTTAAAATTTTATCACGAACATTCGCCCATGACGATTCTTTGGTTACCACTACTTCCACTCCGTATTTTTTAAACAATCCTAATTCTTTTGCCATTACGATTGGAGAGCAATCGGTTAATGGAATAAATCCCAATTTTACAGGATCATTTTGCGCTGAAACTTCTAAAAAAGAAAAAGCTAAAACGAGTATTAATGTCAGTAACATTCTTTTGAAAACTTCTGTTGTAATTATCTGTGTTTTTTTCATTTTTAAGAAATTTAAAAGTTATTTGTTTTATTTTTTAGCTAAAAAATTGGGTTTGATATTTAGCATTACATAAGCAAATTGTGGGTTTAAATCAGCATTCGCAACATTTTTAACTGCTGCCGAAGCCATAGAATTTGTTGCTTTCATGAAAGAATAACCAGCTTCAATATTGATAATTTTGGTCAGGTTGTATTTTACCAGTAAATCAAGTTCAGTTCCCAAATAGGAGTTTAGTTTTCCGCCTGCACCATTAGATAAAGTATTTGCCGACTCAAAACCGTGAATATCCAATGCAAAACTTAGATTGTCTTTGGCATTATATTTTATTTTGAAGAAGTAATCCAGTAAACCTTGTTTTCCAAAACCGTTTGCAGCATAAAAATAATCCATGCTTCCCCAGAATTTATGAGGCGTTCCGTAAAGCGGATCAAATCGATTGTCTTTTGAATCGGCCGTAACTGTTTTAGTTCCGTCATCTCCAGATAAAAAATCAACTCCGGGACCAATAAACAATTTTCTTCCTACTTGTAAGGTTGATGTAATCGAAAATAAATTAGCGTTTAATGATCGTCCATCTTTGTTTTTTCCACCCTGATAGTAATAACTTCCTGTCAAATTTAATTTTCGGGTTACATTGGTGTTGAAGTAAATTCCGGTTGTATTTCTGCTCCAAACTCCGGTTCCGTTTACTTTTGTCGTTACCGCTGGCGTTCCTGCAGTCACTAAAGTATATTTGTTGAAATCATCCTTGAAGAATAAAAAAGACAAGTCGCCAAAGAAGAATTTTCTCCCCACATAAGCATATTGAAACGATTTGTACATTGTGCCAATTCCGTTAGTTCCTGCGCCATAAACTGGATTTGTACCATTATAAATTGTTCCTGTATTATTTTCTTTATTCTGATTAAAAGCAGCTCCAACATCTGCAGTCCAGCCTTTGTTGGCAAATTTAAAAACGATCGCATCATGACGTCTTCCTTGTTGTAACCAGTCTAAACTTCCTAAGACTTTTTGATCGTCATAAGAAATTTCCTGACGTCCGGCTTTTATAGACAAATTCTGAATCGTACTTACTGTATCATTCAAAAAAATCTCTGCCCACGCTTCGTGCAGTAAAATTCCGTTATTTGCTTCTGTTGTCGTTCTGTTAATAGAAGAAGCATCTTGCCCCCAAACGCGAACGTCTTGCAGCGCTGTAAAAATTTTAAATCTATATCCAGAATATCCGGCATTTAATCTTGTTCTCTGACTTGTAAATAAAGCTGCTTTATCGCCTTCTTGTTGTAACGTTCCTTGTCCGGCACGCATTTCAACACGGTCTCTTAACTGACCTGTAAATGTAAATTGGGCTTTTGCTTCATAACTTCCTAAGATTGTAAGTACAAAACCTAATAGAATAGATCTTGAAAGTTTTGATGTAAAAATAGTGTTGTGGTTTTTTAATATTGGATTGGTTAATTTGCTCATAATAATTTGGTTTGATTTGTATGAAGCAAATTTATATACGTATAAATACTTAAGTACAATACTTATACCATATCAAAACATTTTTTTTAACCCATAAAAAGCGTTTGAAAGTCAATTTGTTTTCTGCGTTTTCGCATGAAGCTAAGGCGAATATCAGTAAAATAAGGGATTTTAGTTATTACGTAGTTCAACTTAATTAGATAATGTGCCAATTTGAAAATTAGATAATTGTTGGGATGGATGTAAAAAGAGGATAGAGCAACGATGAATGCAGAATGTAATTTAAAGTTGAGATTGATAACCCTGGATGATAAAACATAGCCAGCGGTTTTAACCGTTGGGAGCAAGAAACGCTAAACGATACGTCTCCCGAGGTTGAAACCTCGGGCTATATGTGAAAAAACGAATTAATAAACATAGCAAACGGTTTCAACCGTTGGGAGCATGAGACGCCAAACAATACGTCTCCCGAGGTTGAAACCTCGGGCTATATTTGAAAAAACGAATTAATAAACATGACCAACGGTTTTAACCGGAATAGATCAAAACCTGAAACCTGAAACTTTTCCCCTCCTAAAAGTACTTATGTTCCATGATTTCTGATTGAAGTTTTGGAATGGCGAGGATGCCTATTCTCTTGCCGACTGTTTTTATTAGTGACTCTTTTTTTAGGCTTGAAAGCACACGAATAACTTGTTCCTCAGTAGTTCCGGCGAAATCGGCAATTTCTTTTCGTGACAGTTCGATGTCAATTAGACCGTTTATTTGTCCAAATTTTCGGTGAATGTACAATAACAAATCGATTACGCGTTCCCGTACATTCATATGGGCAATTTTTCGGATATTGTTTTCGCTTTTATTAAGTTCATCGGCATAAAACAACATTAAGGCATATGTAAATTCAGGAACGCTCTGAAGAATTTCCATCATGGTTTCATTGCTAAAATTACATAAAACCGTATCTTCAAGAGCATAAGCGCCAATCAGATAGCGTTTACTTGTTCCGAAACCACGAAAACCAATCGTATCACCGTTTTTGGTGAGACGAACAATTTGTTCACGGCCGTTAATTCCGGTTTTAACCGTTTTTACTTTTCCTTTACAAATAAAATAAAGTCCCTGAATTGGAGCACCTTCAATAATAAACTGCTGCGTTTTTTTGCAAACAAAACTATGTTTCTTCTGAACATATTGTTTCATTTGTTCCAGATGCAGGTGTTTTTTTATAAAACAGTTTTCGTTGGCACAGGAATAACAAATGGGCTGCTCTTCTTTCATAAGTCCTAAATTTTAATCGATTTAAAAACTAATTTGTTGTTCCTCATTTATTTTCATCAAAAATATAAAAATAATTTCAAAAAATACGTATTTATACGTAAAAATACTTATTTTTGTCTAAGTCAAATACGTGAGGCATTTACGACTGGGCATAATTACTATAGTTGTATTTAAAAAAGAAGCTGTAATGCAAAATACCAAAATCAAAACTACCTGTTCATATTGTGGCGTCGGCTGCGGAATTATCGTTACTAATGACGCTAAAAATGGTGTGATGGTAACGGGCGACAAAGACCACCCGGTAAATAAAGGAATGTTGTGTTCTAAAGGGATGAATTTGCATTACGTAGTCAATGATACTTCAGATAGAATTTTATATCCCGAAATGCGAGGCAGTAAATCTTATCCGCTGGAACGCGTAAGCTGGGATACAGCTCTCGATCGCGCCGCTGCCGTTTTTACTTCAATCATCAAAAAACATGGTCCTGACAGCGTTGGTTTTTATATTTCAGGGCAATGTTTAACCGAAGAATATTATCTGGTAAACAAACTCGTAAAAGGATTTCTGAAAACTAATAATATCGATACCAATTCCAGACTTTGCATGAGTTCGGCGGTTGTGGGTTATAAAAAAACTTTTGGAGAAGATTCTGTTCCAATTGCTTATGATGATATTGAATTAGCAGATACTTTTTTAATTACCGGCGCAAATCCGGCGTGGTGTCATCCTATTTTATTTCGAAGAATAGAAAAACACAAAGAGAAAAATCCGAAAATAAAAATCATAGTAATTGATCCGAGGCGAACCGATACAGCGGCTTTCGCCGATTTACATTTACAGATTATTCCTGGATCTGATATTATATTGTATCACGCTATTGCGAGACGCATTATCGAAAAAGGGCACGTTGATCACGATTTTGTAAAAAACAATGCCGAAAATTTCAAACAATATAAAGATTTAGTTTTAGGCACTTCGTTAGAAAAAGCTTCAAAACTTTGCGGAATTTCTGTAAACGACATCAAACTTGCCGCAGATATTATTGGTAAAGCAAAAGGATTTATTTCGCTTTGGGCAATGGGATTGAATCAAAGTGCCGTTGGCGTTGATAAAAATACGGCTTTACTAAATTTATCATTATTAACGGGGCAAGTTGGTAAACCGGGTTCGGGACCATTTTCTTTAACCGGACAACCCAATGCAATGGGCGGACGAGAAGTTGGCGGAATGGCTACACTTTTGGCTGCGCACAAAGACATTGCAAATCCGGAACATCGTAAGGAAGTGGCCGATTTCTGGGGCGTTGATGAAATCTCAGACAAACCGGGCTTAACTGCAACAGAAATGTTTGAAGCATTGGAATCTGGAAAAATGAAAGCCGTTTGGATTATCTGCACCAATCCGTTAGTAAGTCTGCCGGATTCACGCCGAATCGAAAAAGCGTTACAAAATGCCAAATTTGTAGTAGTTCAGGATATTTCGCATAATGCAGATACTTCAAAATATGCCGATTTATTATTACCGGCTGCAGGCTGGTTAGAAAAAGAAGGTACAATGACCAATTCTGAACGTCGAATATCCTATTTACCAAAAGGAATAAACGCTCCCGGAGAAGCACTTCCGGATATTGAGATTTTAATTCGTTTCGCTAAAAAAATGAATTTCAACGGTTTCAATTTTAATAGCGCCGAGGAAATTTACAAAGAACATTGCGCATTAACCAAAAATACCAACATTGATATTTCATTTTTAAATTATCATCGTTTAAAAACCGAAGGTACTTTTCAATGGCCTGTTCCAGATTACGGACATCCGGGAACTCCTCGCCTATTTACGGACAAAAAGTTTTATACACCATCGCAAAAAGCAATTTTTAATTTACCAACAGTAATTGAAAATACTTCAGAGCAGCCAAGCCCGCAATATCCATTTATTCTCACAACAGGCCGGGTTCGCGATCAATGGCATACGATGACCAAAACCGGAAAAGTATCGCGATTAATGACGCATACACCAAGTCCTGTTTTAGAAATTAACCCAATCGATGCGTATAAAAACGACATTAAAAATGGTGATATTGTTACCGTTTCGAGTAAAAACGGAGAAGTTAGAGTAAAAGCAAAAGTCACGGATACTATAAAAGAAAAAGTAGTTTTTCTGCCAATGCATTGGGGAAAACAACTCGAAAATGATTTAAACAGAACCAATAATTTAACCAATACGGTTGTCGATCCCATTTCAAAAGAACCTGATTTTAAATATACTACAGTTGCGATTAGCAAATATGTAAAACCTTTTCAAAAAATTGTTATCGTTGGCGCAGGAGCCGCTTCTTTTCGATTCATTCAAAACTATCGTGAATTCAATTCTACTGACGAAATTATTGTTTTTTCGAATGAAGTAAACCCGTTCTACAATCGCGTATTACTTCCTGAATATATGACGGGCGAATTTACCTGGGAACAACTTTTAAAAGTAAAAGATGGGGAAGCTTTAAACAAGCTAAAAATTACCATGAATGCCGGAGTAGCGATTGATAAAATAAACGCAAATGATAAAACGGTTTTAGATAATCTGGGCAATATCCATACTTTTGATTCATTGATTATGGCTACCGGAAGCCGTCCTTTTGTACCTGAAAATGCCCAGCTTCATTTACCCGGGAGATTTACCGTGAGACGAAAAGAGGATGCTGATCGTTTAAAAAAATACCTGGACAATACCAATTTACCTACCGAAGAACAACATGTTGTTATCATTGGTGGTGGTTTACTGGGATTAGAATTGGCAGCCGCTTTAAAACATAAAAAGGTAAAAATCACTATTATACAAAGAGCTTCACGTTTGATGGAACGCCAATTAGACCGAATTTCGAGTAAATTACTGGCCGAAGAAGTTCAGCTTCGTGATATACAAATTTACTTTGATAATGAAGTGAGTACCGTTTTTGAAACTGAGAATGACAATGAAATAGAAATCGCTTTAAAAAGTGGGCGAATCATTACCGCAAATGCGATTGTTTATACTATCGGAACAATTCCGAACATCGAAATTGCCCGCGAAACAGGTTTGATTTGTGGTCGTGGCGTCAAAGTAAATCAGTATTTACAATCGTCGAACCCAGATATTTTTGCTATTGGCGAAATAGCTGAATTTGATAATAAATTATTCGGAATCACTTCTGCCGCCGAAGAGCAGGCTGATATTTTAGCCAACTTTTTGGCTGGCGATATTAGCAGTTATTACAAAGGTTCGATCCTTATGAATATTTTAAAATTAGAAGATATAAACCTGTGCAGTATTGGCGATATCGAAATTCCCGAAAATGATGATTCATATGAAGAAATTGTTTTTGCCGATTTGAAGAAACGCTATTACAAAAAATGTATTGTAAAAGATGATTTGCTTGTTGGGGCGATTTTAATGGGCGACAAAAATGAGTTTGCCGAATTTAAAACGATGATTGAAAGCAAAATCGAATTATCAGACAAACGTAATTCTCTTTTGAGAGGAAGTTCAAACGCAAAACCTGTTTTAGGAAAATTAGTTTGTTCCTGCAGTCAGGTTGGAGCCGGAAATATTGAAGAAACCATTAAAAGTGGTGTTAGCAATTTTACCGATTTATGTAAAAATACCGGTGCAGGATTAGGCTGCGGAAGTTGTAAGACGGAGGTTAAAGAGATACTCGCAAAGTGTAAAGTTTAAAAAAATGTTTCAAGTTTTTTTTAGTTTCAGGTTTCAAGTTTCAAGTTGCCGTTCTGTGTGTCATTTCGACGGAGGAGAAATCTCCACGAGAAGCTCGACAAAGATTGGATTCTCGTTGCGGAGTTACTTGCGGAGATTTCTCCTCCGTCGAAATGACAATACTTTGTCGACTTAAAGATTATTGACAATCCAAAAACCTGAAACTAAAAAAACCTGAAACCTGAAACAAAAAAGAAAACCTGAAACTAAAAAAACTAAAAAAATGGAACTAACAAGACTTATAGTAAAAGGAGGCGTTATTTCGCCGGGAGAATTGCGGGAAGTGGTAAATATTGCTATGGATCAGGGTTTAGATTCGATTTCCTTCGGTTCCAGACAAGATATTATTTTCCCTAAAGGATTAAAATCTTCAGATAAAGAAAAATTGGGTAAACATCATTTTGTTTTTCCCGATCAAACAAGCGGTAACAATATTGTTTCTTCGTATGTTTCTACTGATATTTTCAGGAATACAAACTGGCTTACCGGCAATATGTTTTTATATATTTTAGAACAATTTAAAGAACAGCCTAAATTAAAAGTAAATATCACAGATCCTAAACAACAACTCGTTCCGTTGTTTACCGGTCATCTTAATTTCATTGCTTCAGAGCATGAAGATTATTGGTTTTTATATATTCGTTTGCCAAAATGGGAACGCATGGAAGTTTATCCTGTATTGATTTACAGTTGGGATATTGCAAAATTCTATTATGAAATCGAGAAAATTGTAAGCGAAGAATCATACGGAATTGATATGATTTTTAGTTTGGTTAGTGAAATTTTAGACACCAACAACAGAACAATTGACAAGCCTTTAAATGTTCCATTTTATCCTTTTCCGTATTATGAAGGTATGAACCGAATGGGAATTGATCAATATTGGCTGGGTTTATATTGGAGAAATAATTTATACGATCTGGATTTCCTGAAAGAAATGTGTGATTTGTGTTTTGACTGCAAAATTGGAAAAATCTGCATCACGCCCTGGAAATCATTTATTATAAAAGGAATTCCGAAAGACCGAAAACTAGAATGGGAAAAATTCCTGGGTAAAAAGGGAATTAATGTTCGCCATTCTTTACTGGAACTGAACTGGCATTTGCCTGTTGCCATGGAATGGGCTTTGAATCTAAAAACATTTTTAGTTCGTACGTTAGATCAATTTGATATTAGTACTTATGGATTAACGTTTGGAATATCAGAATACAATCGCGATGGCCACTATTTTACTTCGGTTGTGGTCGAAAAAAACGACTTGCCAAAAGATCTGGAATCCATAAAAATCAGGGATACTTATAATGTTTTGTTTGCAAAGAATTTTGATCCAAATACCCGAGAATATATCGTGCATTCACAAGATATTGACAAACTTGAATTGCCCACAATTTTGATTGAATTGAGCCGAAAATATTTCGATGAACTCGGAAATTCTACTTCTGAAATAGCCGAAAACCCACAGAAAAAAGAAAAAACACAATTGGATATCTATCAGTGCCAGGAATGCCTAACACTTTATAAATCAGAATACGGAGACGAAAGTCAAAATATTCCAAAAGGCATTTTGTTTACTGATTTACCCGAAAACTATTGCTGCTCACTTTGTGAAGCCCCAAAGAGTAACTTCAGAATTTTAGAAATTGTAGAAAATTAAAGGAACTATTTTTAAATGAAATAATTATAATAAACGACTTATAAAAATCTTAACATTCTTGTATTTAATTATTGCTTAAATTTAACTAGCTAAGAATTTATCTTTTGATGAAATAACAACTTATTTTCTCTTAGTGAAATCAATTTACTCAACTAAAAATACCATTATGATAAAAAGAACACCAAGAACATCAGCCGCAAAAAACACAGATATTCCTGCAGAAGAACCTGTAGCGCCAATTACAGAAAGTACTCCGGAAACGGATAAACCTCTTGTAAAAACACCCGTTAAGAGAGCACCGAGAACCACAACAAAAACACCTACGGCAACAGCAAAAACACCTGTAAAGCCAGCTTCAGCAAATACTCCAAAAGCAATTATAAAAAGAACGACAGGATCAACTGCAAAGACAGGAACAATAACTCCTGAAATTATAGAAATCTCTACGATTGATAAAAAAGCTGACGAACAGCAGCCAATTGAAAATCAAGAAGTAACTGTTTTAAAGAGCATAAAAGATAAGTTGAAAGATGCTAAAAACAAGCAAAAAGAGAAAAAAGAAAAAGCTAAAAGAAGAGAAAAAGAGATTAAAGCCGTTATAAAAAAACTGGAAAAAGAAAAGAAATCAAAACTAAAAGCTGAAACTAAAAAGAAAGAAAAAGCAAAAAAAGAGAAAGAAAAAGCTAAGGCGAAACTAAAAAAGCTTGCAAAAAAGAAAGATAGCAAAGCGAAATCGAAGAAGAAAAAATAAAAATAGAAAGGTTTGACTTTAATGGAGTTGAGCCTTTTTTGTTTTAAGCATCTGATTTGTCATTTCGAGGAACGAGAAATCACACAAGAAGCTCCGCAATCAAAATCGCCAATCTTTGTAGAGTTACGAGTGTGATTTCTCGTTCCTCGAAATGACAATGCACTCGCGAAGTCGAAGGAATTACCCCCCAATTGCAATCATACTGCGATTATCAAAATGCAAAGAAGGATCATCCATTTCTTCAATCGTAACCATCCCGGCTCTGACTTTCTTTTTATTTTTAATCGATACGGAAATTAAGTTTTCGATAGATTCACCATTTCTAAAAGGTGTCAGCAAATCAGTTTCAGAATTAGAAAAAAGACAATTCTTTATTTTTCCGTTTGCCGTCAGACGAATTCTGTTGCAGCCATCACAAAACGGATTTGTAATAGAACTTATAATTCCGAAATCGCCCAGAAAACCTTTTATTCTGTATGTTCTCGCCGTAAAGTTTTTTTCGTCTTCTAATTTCTGAATTTCTTCAGATAAAAAAACACTTTCTACCTGAGATAAAATCTCGTTTTGAGAAACCATTTTACTTCTGTCCCACTCGTTTCCGGCAAAAGGCATAAACTCAATGAACCGAACTGATATTGGCAAAAACTGGGTTAATTTAATAAAATCTATAATTTCATTATCATTAAAACCTTTCATCAAAACTACATTAACTTTTACCGTAAAATCATGATTTAAAAGCAAATGCAAATTACTAATTACTTTTTCAAACTGATCTCTAAGTGTTACGGAATGAAATTTTGATGCAACCAAAGTATCTAAACTCAAATTGATCTTTTTGATTTTAGCCTGCTTTAAAGCATCAATATGACGATCAATTAAGATTCCGTTTGTGGTAATCGAAAGCGACGTTTTTAAAGTTGATAATTTCGAAATAATCTCCGGAAAATCTTTTCTTAATAAAGGCTCACCGCCTGTTAATCTGATTTTATCAACACCATTTTCTACGAAAGTCTGGGCTAAGGCAAAAATCTCATCGGCAGTCATTAAACTGGCTTTTGGAGACAATGCGATTCCGTCAGCAGGCATGCAATACGTACAACGCAAATTGCATTTCTCCAGCAACGAAATACGCAAATAATTGTGTTTTCGCCCAAAATCATCCGTTAAAATGGCTTTAGAGGGTGTCATGATTTTTTCCTTTTAAAATATGAAAAACGTGCATTACATGCGGAAAAACAGCGTCCATTGATTCTCTGGCTCCGTTTGTTGATCCCGGCAAAGCCAAAACCAAACTTTTTCCTAATGTTCCTGCAACTGTTCTTGATAACATTGCGTATGGCATTCTTTGTTGTCCGTAATCGCGAATTGCTTCTTCAATTCCTGGAATTCTGCTTTCCAGTAATGGCGACAATGCTTCGGGAGTTACATCTCGTGGTGATAATCCGGTTCCTCCGGTAAAAATCACCAACTGATTTTCTTCAGCAAAAGCCTTTGTTCTTTCCTGAATAATATCAATTTCATCAGGAATAATTTCATAATGTGTTGTTTCAACTCCGTAAGAAGTTAATTTTTCAACAATAATTTTTCCGGAACGATCTTCTTTTTCGCCTGCAAAAATAGAATCGGAACAAACAAAAACTGCTGCTTTTATTGCGTTTGGAAATTTATTTTTAAAAGAAGATTTTCCGCCTTCTTTATTCACTAATTTAATAGTCGAAATTTCAATCTCTTTATCAATTGGTTTCAACATATCGTACATCGTCAGCGCCACGATAGACGCGCCGTGCATCGCCTCGACCTCAACTCCGGTTTTGTAAACAGTTTTTACATTGAAGATAATCTGAATTGTTAAACCTTCAATTTTATATGCTACCGAAGTAAATTCGATTGGAATCGGATGACAATCCGGAATCGACAAATGCGTGTTTTTTACAGCAAATAATCCTGCTGTTTTTGCCATTTCCAGCACATTTCCTTTCGGAACCAAATTATTCACCACAGCATCAATTGTTTCCTGTTTACTAACTTTTACAATTGCTATGGCTGTTGCAGCTCTTAACGTGCTTATTTTATGCGTAATATCTACCATTATATTTAGTTAGGTATTTTGTTTCCAGGTGAATGTATCGTTTTCAAACATTTCTTTACCAAAAATAGGCACATCGGTTTTTATCCAGTTTACAATAGCTTCCGTCGCTTCATAAACCTGTTTGCGTCGCGTTGCCGAAACAAAAACGAATAAACAAATTTCGCCCGCTTTTACCACACCTAAACTGTGATAAATATGCATACAGGTCAAATCGAATTTCGCAAATGCCTTTTCTCGAATCGCGTGTAAAGCTTCATTAGCCATATCGGTATAAGCCGAATAATCGATCGCTACAACGGTATTGTCGTGAATCACATCGGCTCGAACCTGACCCAGAAAAATATTGTGCGCACCAATGGTATGTTTCGATTGATGTTTTGCGATAGATTCTGCTATAAATTCAGGAGCAATTGGTCCTTCTACAAATACATTTTTACTCATTTGTTTTTATCTTTTTTTGAAGTTTTTTTCGCCACGAATTCACGAATTAAAAAAAGTATCATTCGTGAATTCGTGGCGAAAAAATTTTCCTAATTTGAAACTTTTTCTTTCAATAATAGTTTCATTGCCAAAGCGCCTCCGGCAATACTTTTTACATTTTTGAATTCTTTTTTCTGAAGCAATTCAACTGCTATTTTACTTCTGATTCCGGATTGGCAATAAACATAAATCGTTTGATTTTTATCCAGTTTTTTAAATTCGTTTTCTAAATTCATTAACGGAATCTGAATACCATTTTTGAAATTCATTTTCGGAACCTCATCGTCATTTCTAACATCCAGAAAAAGAACTTCGTGATTATCAATTTTATTTAAAATTGCTGACGCAAAAATTTCTTCAACCTGATTTTCTACTTCTTTATACTTTTCTTCAAAAACTTCTTTATCCATTACAAAATTTGTACTCTTTTCAAAGTCATACTTTTGCTGTTCGTTATTTAAAATATTATAGACCAATATCTTACCGTTCATTACTTCTCCAATTCCCAGAATCATTTTGATCACTTCATTCGCTTGAAGCATTCCAATAATTCCAACCGAAATCCCGATAACTCCGGCATCTTCACAATTTAACGATTGAGTGTTTTCATCCGGAAACAAACATCTGTAAGTTGGTCCGTTTTGATAATTAAATACTGAAACCTGTCCCTGAAATCTGAAAATAGAGCCATAAACCATTGGTTTATCTGTAAGTAAACAGGCATCATTTATTAAATATTTTATAAATATATTATCAGTCGCATCAACAATAATATCATATTTTTCAAATAACGAAATCGCGTTTTTGCCAGACAATTTCTCGGGAATCGCATTTACTTTTATTAATGGATTCAATTCAGAAATCATCAATTTAGATTCATCGACTTTGTATTTTCCAACAGCCGAACTTTTGTAAATTACCTGACGATGCAAATTCGAAATTTCGATAACATCATCATCTACAATTCCAATTTCGCCAACGCCTGCCGCCGCCAAATAAGGCAATACTGCAGCACCTAAGCCACCCGCACCAATTACTAAAACTTTAGATTTTAATAATTTCTGCTGCCCAACTTCTCCAATTTCCGGAAGAATAATTTGTCTGTTATAGCGTTCAGATGTATTCATAAATTTTGTTTTACCCTCCTGCAAACGGAGGTAATAAAGCTACTACATCACTTGTTTTCAAAGTAAAATCTGTTGCTTTTGGTACTATTTTCTGGTTTACTGCTACACTAAATGACAGTGAGTTAAATTGATATTTTTCTTCTAAATCCTGCAATAATTCCTGCAATGAAATTTCAGAAGAAACTATCTTTTCAAACTCGCATTTGGTTTTTTCAGCGACAGCTCCAAAATATTTAATCTCAATCATTTTTATAAATTTAAATTCTGAAAAATAAATTCGTCATCAAAATGCTCCTGAAAATAAGAAGTTAATTTTGATGTATTTTTCACTACTTCGCCAATGACAATAATTGCCGGCGAAGAAATTTTATTTTCTGATACCAATTTAGCAATTGAACTAATAGTTCCAACTACTTTTTGTTCAGTATTTTTTGTTCCGTTTTGGATAATGGCAATTGGCAAATCATCCGTTCTGTTTTCTTTATAAATAGAAATAATTTCTTCTAATTTATGCATTCCCATCAAAATAACTACGGTAGCAGCCGATTTTGAAGCCAAATGAATGTCTTTAGACAATTTATGATTTGAAGTTGTTCCGGTAATTACCCAAAAACTTTCCGCAATCTGGCGTTGCGTTAAACTAATTCCAACCGAAGCCGGAACGCCCAAAGCAGATGAAATTCCGGGAACAATGGCTGTTTCCAGACCAAATTTTTCTACATATTCAATTTCTTCACTTCCTCTTCCAAAAATAAAAGGATCGCCGCCTTTTAAGCGAACGACATGGCCATAACGATTGGCCATTGACACAATCAATTCGTTAATCTGGTCCTGCGTGTAAGCATGACAACCCAAACGTTTGCCTACAAAAACAATTTCTGCTTTTGTCGCATATTGCAATAATTCTTCGTTTACCAGTGCGTCGTACAAAACCACATCGGCATTTTCTAAGGCTTTAATTGCTTTTAAAGTAATCAATTCAGCGTCACCGGGACCTGCGCCTACAATCGTTAATTTTGGTGTTTTTGAATTTCGCATAACTTTTAACTTAAATTGATATTCAGATCGTTTAATTCGTCTGCCGAATTAATATTAGTTAAATGAAAGTTTTCACTTTCGTCAATTTTGATAATCTGATGCGGAACATTCGCTATTAGATTCATCATTTTTAAATCGTCGTTATCAATTGCGCTTTTGATAACAGGCAATACTTTCTTTGAATAAATTCCGATTAACGGATGCATTCTGCTCTCTGAGGCAAAAACCGAAATTTCAGCTTCCTCATTTTGTTTTGAAATTAATTCCGACAATAATTCGGTTGAAATTAATGGAATATCACAACTTAAAATCAAATTAAATTCAGATTCAGAATTCGATAATGCTGTGTAAATTCCTCCCAACGGACCTTTGTCTGTAACAATGTCCGGTATTTTTGTATATGGTAAATAATCGTATTCTTTTGTATTAGTAATTAATGTAATATTATCTGTAATAGGCAAAATTGCCTGAATTATATGTTCTATAAACGGTTTATTCTGAAACAAAACCAATCCTTTCTCTGACTGCATTCGAGAACTTTTTCCTCCGCAAAGAATAAAAACTTTTAATGTTTCCATGGCTTTTTTTGTTTCAGGTTATTTTTGTTTCAGGTTTCAGGTTTTGCCAATCTTTGTCCCGACGGTTGAAACCGGCGGCTATGTTTATATAGCATTTTTTTATCTGCTTTTAAACATTGCCCGAGGTTTCAACCTCGGGAAACATATCGTTGTTCATTTATCCCCAACGGTTGAAACCGTTGGCTATGTTCCTGGCATTTCTTTTAATCGTTTTTCAGACATAGCCCGCGGTTTCAACCGTGGGGTTATGTATATTTACATTCAATTTTCAATTTTACGGAAAAATCAATTTTATGCTTGCCATTAAAATTACTGCTCCCAAAACCATTTTTAATGTTTTGTTTGAAAATTTACCACTTCCGTAAAATCCGCCCAAAACTCCTCCTACAACTGCAATCGGAACTAAATAAAAACTCTCCATCGGAACTGTTTTTCCTCCTAAAAAGAACCCCAGCATTCCTGCAAATGAATTCACAAAAATGAACAAACTCGAAATAGCCGCCGATTCTTTTACCGAAGCCCATCCTAAAAATAATAAAATCGGACTCAGGATAATTCCTCCGCCAATTCCTAACATTCCGGACAATAAACCAATTGCAAAACCAATCGCTAGTGCAAAAGGTAATTTTATTTCTACTGCTTCTTTTTCTTTAAAATTAAAAATACCAAACAATCTAAGTGCTGCAAAAACTAATACAATTCCTAAAATGATCTTATAAATTGTATTATCTAAAGTTACAAAACCACCAATAAATGCTGCCGGAACTGACGCTATTGCAAAAGGATAAAAAAGTTTTGGTTTGAAATAATTCATTCTGTAATAAAAGAAAAATGAAATACTCGAAACAAACAAGTTTAAAAGCAATGCCGAAGGTTTCATAATTGCCACCGGAAAAGCAAAAATCGTCATCAAAGCTAAATATCCTGATGCACCGCCATGCCCAACACTAGAGTATAAAAAGGCAATCACGATTAAAGCGAAGCTGAACAGAAGAATATTTTCGGAACTAAGGAGATTCATTTTTTATTGTTTAATCGTTTATTTGGTTAACTGTTTAATCGTTTTATTTCATATCTTGATATGTTTTATTTTACATACCGCATTTTACAATTCATATTCAATTATCTTATTTTCAAATTATCTCAATTATCTAATTCTAATTTATTGGCAGCAAAGTCACCTGTTCTCCTTTTTTTAGCGATTCTTTGTCATGCGGCACAATCAATAAACTATTAGCTATAGCAAAGGTATTTAACATTGCTGAACTTTGTCCTTCCAAAATTGTTACATTGGTTTCATCATAAAGCGCTTTTAGAAATAATGTTTTTCCGGTTGTATTTATAAAATCTGTATTCAATTTTCGAACCAGTTTTGGTAAATGAATTTCCGAAAATCCCATTCTGTTTTTAATTGCCGGATATACATAAATATAAAAATTGGTTAGAGATGAAGCGGGATTCCCTGGCAAAGCAAATACTAATGTTTCATTTTTTGAACCAAAAAACATTGGCTTTCCGGGTTTTTGATTAATTTTATAAAATAGCTCTTGTACTCCATTCTCTAATAATGCTTCTTTTACAAAATCATAATCTCCAACAGAAATTCCACCGGAAATTAAAACAATATCAAATTTTGGAAGAATATTTTTTAAGGCTTTTTTCGTTGCTTTAAGATTATCTTTTACTTTAAAACTTTTTACTTTTTTAATTCCGATAGTCTGAAGAGCTGCCTGCAGCATTATCGAATTACTTTCGTAAATTTTTCCTTTTGGCAATTCCTTACCTGCTTTTACCAATTCATTACCTGTTACTAAAATAGCAACTTTAGGTTTTTTGTAAACTTCAACTTCTGTAATTCCTAAACAGGCTAAAAAGCCAATTGCAGCTGGCGTAATCAAAGTATTGGCTTCAAAAACAATATCTTCTTTTACTATTTGTTCTCCTTTTGCTCTAACATTTGTAAATTGTTTGGGCATATTGGTGATCAAAATTGAGTTTTCGTTTGCCAGAACATGTTCCTGCATTACAACGGTGTCAGCATCTTTAGGAACAAAAGCTCCGGTAAAAATACGTACGGCTTCATTTTCTTTTAATTTTATATCAGCATGATCTCCTGCCTGCGAAATACCAATTACATCATATTGATGTTTTTCGCTGTGAATAAAAGCGTAACCATCCATTGCAGATTGTCGAAAAGGCGGCATATTGATTGGCGAATAAATCGTTTCGGCCAAAATATATCCTAATGCCTTTTGCACTGAAATTTTTTGAACTGGCATTGTACTGCTGTTCTCTGCAATAATTGATAAGGCTTGTTCGACTTGAATCATGGCTGCTATTTTATAGACAAGCAAAAATACTTATTACAAATATAAGTATTTTTACTTAGTTTTATTAATTAATAATCTAAAATTTAAAAAGATTATAAATTTAAGCTTAATTCTTCTAATTCTTTTAGAAAAACCAATCAAATAGCTTTCACCTGTTTATTTAAATAATGAAACCCCAAATTACTTCTTTTGGAAATTTCCTGTTGGCAGATAATACAACCAGGAAAATCCAATAAAAAATAAAATCGCAGATGCTATAAAAGCTGGTAACAGGATCTCTTTATTATTTTCTAATGCGTTGTTTAAAGATGCATATAACAACCAAATCTGAATGCTGACATTTAAAATTAAAATAAAAATAAGTGTCGAAAGTATGTTATTCAGCTTATTGGGATTTACACGATTCTGACTTCTTCTAAAAGTACTCATGATAATTTGTTTTTAGTTGACATTAACTTTCTTTTTCCTGAATCATTGCTTTTACATAAACGGCATTTTCTTTAAAAAACACTTCTAGTTGTGGCAAAGCTCTTGGCGGTGGCCCTGCAATTACATCGCCGGTCATGGCATCAAATGATCCTTCGTGGCACGGACAATGTATAATTCCGGTTCCGGGTTTATAAAAAACGGAACAGGATAAGTGTGTGCATTTTTGTTCGTAAGCTCTAAAATCGCCACTTTCGAGATGTATCAAAATATACGGAATTGTGCTTCCTTCGATTACAAAACCTCTTGTTCCTCCTACCGGAATTTCGTTTTTATCACAAATAAAATGTTCGCCCTGCACGCTTTCTTTTGGCAATAAATAAGCTTTGGCTGCTACAAATCCGCTTCCGATCATTAATCCACCCGAAACAAAAGTGAGGTATTTAGCAAAATCTCGTCGGCTTACTTGTGTTGATTCCTGCTTTTTTATTGGGAAATCTTTTTTCCAGTTTTGATTTAAATTATCTTCTTTTGACATGGATTTAGATTTTAATATATTCTTAATTCATTACTGCCTTTTGGCATCATAATATTTACTTTGGTTTTTACGGTTTCCTGTCCAAAAATGAACGTATTAATTGGCGTACTATTAGGTCTCATTTCTTCAATTTGTTCTCTTGTACCATAAAATAATGCTCCACTAGGACAAACTGTGGCGCACATTGGTTTTTTACCAACGCTTGTTCTGTCGTAACACATGGTGCATTTCATCATTAAATCGTACTCTTCCATTTTTTTAGGAACACCAAACGGACATGCCATAACACAATTCGAACAGCCAATACATCTTTCGGTATTTGCTGTGTGAACAACACCAAATTCATCTTGCGAAATAGCATCGGCAGGACAAACATTGGCGCAAACAGGATCTTCACAATGCATACAAACCTGCACTGTTGTTTGAATTGTTGAGGAACGTTCGACATAATTAACGCTTATCAACGATTCCTGCCCGTTTGTCTCACATTCTGCACAAGCCATTTCACAGGCTTTACATCCTATGCAGCGCTGCAGATCTACAAAAAACTCTTCATTTTGATTAAAATTAGTCAAGTTCATATTATCATTTTTATAGATTAAACACTTGCATAAGCTTCTGAGTCTTTGGATGGTGGTGCTATTTCCTTTAACGGATCTAACAAACAGGCACAAACTTTAAACTCAGGTATTTTAGAAATTGGATCTAATGTTCCTGGCGTTAACTGATTGGCTGATTTCGCACCCGGCCAGTGATACGGTATAAAAACAGTATCTTTTCGAATTGTTTCTACGATATTGGCGGGAAAAATTCCTTCTCCTCTTCTTGTTGCAACTCGCACTAATTCTCTTTGTTTTATGCCATATTTTGCTGCCAATTCTGGATGGATTTCAAGCATTGGTTCCGGAAACTGATCTACTAATTTTCCTATTCTACGGGTTTGTGTTCCGCTTAAATATTGCGAAACCACACGACCTGTTGTCAAGGTTATAGGATATTCTTCATCTGTAACTTCACCAGGAAGCTTGTATGGCGCAGGATTAAAATGTGCTTTCCCATCTGGAGTTTTAAACTTTTTATCTTCCCATAATCTTGGAGTTCCCGGATGATCATCTGTAGGACAAGGCCAAAAAACGCCCATATTGTCTTCTACTTTTTTATAGGATATTCCAAAATAATCTGCTGTTCCGCCTTTTGAAGCAACACGCAATTCATTAAATATTGCCTCGCTATCATTGTATGTAAATTTATCTTCTTCGCCAAGTCGTTTGGCTATTTCTAATAATATCGAAGTATCTGTTCTGGCTTCTCCGGGAGGTGTAACAGCCTGACGAATTCTAATTACCCGACCTTCTGCAGATGTTGTTGTTCCTTCTTCTTCTTCCTGTAAAGATCCTGCTAAAACAATATCAGCATGGCGGGCGGTTTCGTTTAAGAAGAAATCAATACAAACATAAAACTCCAGTTTTTCGAGAGCGGATCTTACATAATTGTTATTTGGTAAAGACACCAATGGATTAAAACAAATCGATATTAATCCTTTGATTTCATCTCTGTGAATGGCTTCTATAATTTCATAAGCGGTCAGGCCTTTGCCGGGCATATCTTTTTCATCAATTCCCCAAACCTCAGAGATATATTTTCTGTGTTCCGGATTTTCGATATCACGATTTCCCGGTAGTTGATCACATTTATGTCCGTGTTCTCTTCCTCCTTGTCCGTTTCCTTGTCCTGTTATGGTTCCGTAGCCACAATAAGGCCTGCCAATTCTTCCAGTGGCAAGAACCAGATTGATACATCCCAAAACATTATCAACTCCTTTAGAATGATGTTCAATTCCTCGTGCATGCAGTAAAAAACTGGTTTTGGCTTTGCCCCATAATTCTGCGGCTTCTTGTATTTTATATTTATCGATTCCAGTAATTTCTTCTGCCCATTCTAAGGTATAGTCTTTTACAGCATCAATTGTTTCCTGAAAACCTGATGTATAATTATCAATAAAATCATGATCAAGCATATCGTGATCTACCAGATATTTTAACATCGCACCGTACAAAGCAGAATCTGTTCCGGGTTTTACATCCAGATGAACATCGGCAGTTCTGGCTAACGGAATCATTCTTGGATCTATAACAATCAATTTTGCCCCCCGATCTCTGGCTTTCCAGATCCAATGGGTTAACGTTGGAAAAGTCTCGCTGATATTGGCGCCTGCAACAATAATTACTTCTGCATATTCTAAATCAGAATAGTTGTTTGAGACACGATCAAGTCCAAAAGCTTTTTTATTTCCTGCTCCGGCACTTACCATGCAAAGTCTTCCGTTATAATCCAGATTTCTGGTTTTTAAGGCTACCCGGGCAAATTTTCCAACCAAATAACTTTTTTCATTGGTTAGCGATACGCCGGATAACATCGAAAAAGCATGTTTACCGTATTTCTCCTGAATTCTTTTTATTTCAGAGACGGTTTTGTCCATCGCTTCATCCCAGGTTGTTTTCTCGAAACCTTTTCCTTCTACTCTTTTTATTGGATGTAAAAGGCGGTCAGGATGATTATTTTGCAAATAGCGCTGAACTCCTTTTGGACATAAACGACCTTCGTTAAAAGGAAACTCCATCCAGGGTTCAAAACCTACTACTTTATTATCTTTTACTGATAGTTGAATACCACATTGCATTCCGCAAAAGCAACAATGTGTTTTTACCAATTTATCTGGTTCATCCCTACCTTCGTAACCATCTTTTGGTGCATAATTTAAATGCGGACCAAAATCTTCAATAATCTTTTCAGTTGATACAGGTAATTTTGCCATGTCTTTTTACTTTGTTTTGTTTCAAGTTTTTTTTGTTTCAAGTTTCAAGTTGATTAGTTTGTCTATAAACTAAAGTTTACACAATGTGTGAACCTGAAACTTGAAACAAAAAGAAACCTGAAACTTTTTATTTTATCCAAATAAGCTTCCGCCGCTTTCTAATCTTGCTTTTAAGTGTGCTTGCGCTAATCTTGATCTTTTTCCTTCGGGACTTAAATCGAGATGCGATGTTCCGTCTTCGTGAGTAAAATCAAAACCTAATTCTTTGGTTACAATTTTTAAATCGTCAATATGAAGTTGTGTTGCAAATTCTTCTCCGGTATGGGGACAAACTGCCATTCCTTTTTTTATTCCTTCTTTTTTATAAATATGCGCCCCAATTTGTCCCGGACGCTGAATGATGTGAAAGAATTTTCCAAACGGTATCCATATCAAAAACATGATTACTGTTACAGCATGAATTACGGCCAGAAAATCATATGCAAATCCTTTCATGAACTGATACGAATAAGTAAGGCATAATCCGGTTACAGAAATCGCTATTAATAAAATCAACGGTAATAAATCGCCTTCAAAAGATTGGGTTGCAATTAATCCGAGATTTGTCAATCGTCTTCTTAAGTAATACACAGATCCAATTATAACCAGCCAGGAAGACCAGTTAAGAGCGTGAAAAATTAGAAATGCGAGAAAAGAGCCTATTGTAAAATCCATTATTTTGAAACCAAAAAAATGGGCTTCGTAAATAGAAATAGAATTAGGCGCCAATGTAAAATGAATCCATCCAAATGTTAGCGGTATCGTAATTGCAAAAGCCGACATACAGCCCAAAGCGATACAAAAATGGGCAAACCATCTGTACTTACTTCTTGGATAAATAAATTTTTGAACTACAATGTTCTCAACAGATTCTTTTCCTAAAAACCATACATGTTCAAAGACTTTTCCAGTAAATAAAAACTGGAAACTTCGTTTAAAATACATCCATGTTGGTGGACGCTGCAGCCATACTGTATAACGATATACGATTCCGAAGAAAGCGAATACTGTTCCGAATAAATACGTAATTAATGCAGCGTCAAAATTTTGTAATTCTCTGGATCCGTAAAAAACTAATACAATAGTCAATACAGAAACCAGAGTTGCTATAAGTAAAGCTTTGGTATTAAATGTTTTATTTTTCATCCTTAATTCAATTTAATGATTACTTATTTAACTTGGTTTCTCGCAATTTTTACGATTGTAAAACCACCAATTGATTCCTGTAGCTAAGACAGTAAAAACAGCAACTCCTATAAAAAATTGATTTACAGTTCCATTTGCTGAAAGATTATTACCTATTAATTTAGAAAAGATAAATGGCCCAAATGCTGCGATAGCTGCAGTCCAGCCAATAACTCCAGCTGCCTGACGTTGGTTTTCTGCAAAAATAATTGGGTATTGTCTAAATGTTCCCGCGTTTCCAATTCCTGTAAAGAAGAACATTCCTAAAATTACGGCAACAAAAAGAGGAAATTGTTCCATGCTAGTTGGTGCTACTAATCCTTCGGTAACCAGAATAATTGATCCGGCTAAAATTCCCAAACCAGTAATTGTTGTTAATATCGCGCCTCCTACTTTATCGGCTACAAAACCAAATGCAATTCTGCTTGCTGAACCAATAAGTGGTCCGTAAAAAGCATAAACTAAAGGATCCGGAGCATTTGGAAAATCTCCATATAAAAATTTAATCATTAAAGGAAAAGCTGCCGATAAACCTGCAAATGTTCCAAAAGTCATAACATATGTTATAGTACAATACCATGTATGTTTATTAGAGAAAATATCCATCTGTTCCTTTACAGATGCTTTCATCGGAATACTTCTAAGATAAAACCAACTTACAATTGATAGTATTATTAAAAATGGAATGTACCAAAAGGCTGCCGATTGCAGATAGATTTCTTTGTTATTAACCGCAGTATTATTTGGGCTGATATCATTTAATATTTTTTCAGCCATCTTTGGGTTTGCATTGGCTATCGCTTTTGCTTTTGCTTTTAAAGGCAATGAAGTAAAAAGATCCACTTTATCCTCTGATTTGATAGCTGTACTTACAGAGTCAATAATTGTTTTCTTTACGTTTGTCAATATTCTCGCCTGTACATCTGGATCCAGGGCTGCAAAAACCTCATGTTGTTTTTGAGTACTGGCATTTTGAAAAACAACTATTGCTTCTTTATGATCAATGCTTGTAAATTGTGATGCGGCACCAAAAATACTGACACTTATTATAAGGGGAGTAACAAATTGTGCTACTGATACTCCAAAATTTCCTATCCCGGCTTGTATTCCAAGGGCTGTTCCTTTTAGCCTTTTAGGAAAAAACAAACTTGTACTTGGCATATAGGAAGAAAAATCGCCTCCTCCAAAACCTGTAGTAAATGCTAAAAGTGCAAAAACCCAGAAAGGCGTGTTTACATCCATTACTGCAAAACCAATTCCGATTACGGGAATTAATTTAATGGCAGTTGCAAAAGAAACCACATGCCGTGTTCCGAATATTGGTAAAATAAAAGTGTGAATGATTCTTAAAAAACCTGCAGCCAAACCAGGAATTGCTGTTAACCAAAAAAGCTGATCTTTTGTGAAACGAAACCCTAATCCCGGCAATTTAACGGCAATAACGCTCATCATAAACCAGGAGGCAAATGATAATATAAGGGTAAGTGTTGTTATTATCAAAGTTCTCCAGGCAATTTTGCTTCCGTTAGAGTTCCAAAACGTATCATCTTCAGGTTCCCATTTGTCTAACCAAGTTTTCATATTTATTCTTATTTAATTTTTAGTGATTGTGTTCTATATCTCTAGTAAAATCAGGTGATTTTTTTCTCATTCCGTTTATAATTGTTCGGTGCATCCAAAGCAAACAGAGAACGGATACGACGAAAATAAAAATCCAGGAACTCGTCCAGAGTCCGGTATAATTTAGGAGATAACCAAAAATAATTGGCCCAACAAAACCACCCAGACCGCCTATTAATCCTACCATTCCGCCTACTACACCAACTTCGTTAGGAAAATATTCGGGAATGTGTTTGTAAACGGCGGCTTTTCCTATTCCCCACGAAATCCCTATAAGAATGACCAAAACCAAATAAACCCAAAGATTGGCGCTAAACTTAATTTGTGTAACACCCTGAGCTAATAATTCTTTCTTTTTAACTTCCTGATTTTGTTGTACAACAATTTCCTGCCATGAATTTTTTACAGGAAAAATTGCAGCGTCATCATTATTTGAAATTTGCTTTTCATTAATTTTATGTGTTTTCCCGTTTACGGTAATTTCATTGGCCGAAATGGCTGTGACAACACCATTTGCAGAAGACAAAACTCCGGGACCTGCTGTGAAAATTTCCATTTTTGGAAACATTAATAAAAAACTAATTACTATTGATGAACCTAAAACCCAGTACATTACTTTTCGGGCACCAAATTTGTCTGATAAATAGCCGCCAAATGCTCTTATAATTCCGGAAGGCAAACTAAACATTGTAGCAAACATTCCGCCCATTACCAATGTTGTATGGTACACATTCATAAAATTAGGAAGCAGCCATTGCGAATACGCCACAAAAAATCCAAAGACTAAAAAATAATAAGCTCCAAAACGCCAAACCCGAATATTTTTAAGAGGAGACATCAACTCATTCATTGTTTTTGAAACACCCTGATTGGTTTTATTTTTGGCAAAAACAACAAACAATATTCCTATAATAACCAATGTTACTGCATAAATAACAGGTAACATTTTCCATCCGTTAACGGGATCTTTTTCTGATAAATGATTTAATAAGGTGGGAGCAATAAAAGTAGTAATGGCAGCACCGGCATTTCCCATCCCGAAAATACCCAAGGCTCTTCCCTGCCATTCTTTTGGGTACCAAATTGAGGTATAACCAATTCCCACAGCAAAACTTGTTCCCACTAATCCGAAGAAAAAACTTAATACAGCAAAACTCCAGAATGATCCGGCAAAGGGAAGCAGAAATAGCGGAACGGAACAAAGTAGTAATAAAATCGAAAACACAATTTTACCGCCATATTTATCTGTCAAAATACCAATAGGGAGTCGGAATATTGAACCTGATAAAATCGGAATTCCTAACAGCCAGCCTGTTTCTACCACTGTCCAGTTGAATATTCCTTTGTCTACAAGATAAGTAACCAAAACGCCATTTAGTGTCCAACATGCAAAACATATTGTAAAAGCGAGTGTGTTTAGAAACAAAATTTTGTGAGATTGAGATAGATTACTCATAAAAAGACTATTTATAATATATATTTAAAAACAAATCGGTTTTTAAGAAAAATGTTTTTTTCTAATATTGAAACACAAAATTGAATAAATAAATTCTGACACAAAATGACATTTGTCATATAGTGAAATCTTGCCCGTTTGTTGGCTTGATTTTAATAGTCAGTATTGAGGAAAAACACTTAATGTGTATTAGGCAGATAAATCCGGTGTAGTAAATAAAAATAAGAAGTGCTTGTATTTTTATATAAATTTAGTAATAAAATTCTATCTAAAATAATTTAATTTTGATTTTAAAAAAACTTAAACTTCTCATATACTAGTAATTACATTTTATTGTAATCTCTAAAACTTCAATTTCTTTTGAGAATGTTTAGTATAATATTATTTGGTATTTAAACTCAAAAAATATTGACTTTTTGGCAAAACTGAATTTTAAAAGAAGATTTTGGACAGTTTACAGAATATTGGAAGTAATTAAGAATGAATAAATTAAGTATAAAATACTACATTTTGACGATGCAAAAATATTTTTTAACATTTTAATAAATTTAAAAAATACATATTAATTAACTGATAATCAAATATTTAATTCTTCAAAATAAGTCTATATTCCTAATTATAAATCATTGCGTTTAAAAAAAACATATTTTTTTTTGGTTTTTATTATATTAAAATTAACTTTGTCTATAGGATTAGTAGAGTTTAAAATAATATTTCAAACCATAAAGAACTAAATTTTGAAAACAACAGAAAGCATATCGTATTACATCTTTCCTAAAAACCACACAAATAACAATTTCTGTTATATGTGTTTCTGTTGTTGTTAATCTCTCGACCTTAAATCGTTTATCTTGATTTCCTTTAAATCAAATATAGAAACGAACCTTTTAAAAATTCACCAAAGCATAGCTTTAAATTTTTCCAAAAATCTATTTGATACATTTATTTGTGTCAATATGATTCTTGAAACTATATCTGTAAAATCCAAAAAAAAATAATTAATAACTAAATAAACTAACAATGAAAACAATGCACAACTGCTGTAAATAAATAAAAAAAGCCATTTCTGCGGCAACAGAAATGGCGAGGCTTAAAGAAAATTTATCGCTAAATAAAAAGAACCGTAGAGAGTTGAAAAATCAACTTTCAAGGCTCCTTGTTAATTACTAAAAACCAATACAAAGAAATGAAAAAATATTTAAACATATACTCATTACTATTTCTCCTGTTGCTTTCGGCAGGAATAAACGCCCAAAATACAACCCCGCTTATACAATCAAAACTCGACGGAACAGTTGTCGATGATGTTACAAATCAGCCTATTATTGGAGCGTCTGTAGTTATTAAAGGTACTACTCACGGAGTACAGACAGATGCAGAAGGAAAATTTTATTTTCAAACAGGTCAGAAATTTCCATATACCTTAATTGTAAGCTACATAGGATATAAAAAAGCCGAAATAATTGTAGAAAAAAATCCAATTACTATTAATTTAAAAGAAGAGCGCCAAGAACTTGATGAATTGGTTGTTGTAGGTTACGGTTCTCAAAAAAGAAAAGATATTACAGGTTCTGTAGCTTCGGTGCCAAAAGCAAATTTATCCCAAGTCACTTCATCGGCAGATAATTTATTGCGAGGCGCTATTTCAGGAGTTGTAGTTACACAAAGTTCAGGTCGTCCCGGAGCTTCGTCAAGTGTACGTATTCGTGGAGGAAACTCGATTACAGCCGGTAACGAACCGCTTTATGTGGTAGATGGAATCCTGATTTATAATGATAACAATAATAGTTCGGCAGGAGTTTCGTTTGCGGGAGCTTCAGTCAATGTTTTATCAACTATTAACCCTGCTGATATTGAATCTATTGAAGTATTAAAAGATGCATCGGCAACAGCCATTTACGGATCTCGTGGCGCAAATGGAGTTGTAATTATCACGACCAAAAAAGGAACAAAAGGTCAGGATAATATTTCGTATCAGGGTTATTTTGGAGTTCAGTCGGTTTCAAAAAAGCTGGACTTAATGAATGCTTCACAATGGGCGAGCTTGCGTAATGATGTTCAGGCAAGTATTGGTCAGACACCTTCTTTTTCTGCCGCGCAAATTGAGGCTTTTAAAACTTCTGGCGGATCCGACTGGCAATCTGCAGCTTTTGTAAGAGCAGCACCGGTTCAAAATCACCAATTATCATTTTCGGGCGGAGATGAAAGATCAAGATATGCAGTTTCTGCAGGATATTTTGATCAGGAAGGAACAGTAATTGGTTCTGATTTTAAAAGAATTTCGCTTAGAATTAACTATGAAAAAAACTATTCCCAAAATTTTAAATTTGGTGTAAACGCCAATTACAGTAATTCAGTTTCAAATGGTGTAGGGACAAATAGTGCTGGCGGAAGAAATCCAAACCCATTAGTAAGTGTTGCACTTACGGCTCCGGTTGTACCCATTAAAAATGAAGATGGAAGCTATAATGTTACCAATAATCCTTACGCAACTTCTGTAAATGGATATGTCCCAAACCCTATTAATGATTTGGAAAATACTATCAATGAAACTAAAATCAACAGAATTTTGACCAGCTTATTTGGTGAATATAAAATAACAAAAAAACTAACGGCTAAAGTTGCAGTAAGTGGCGACGTTATCAACACTAAACAAAACTATTATGCTCCTGCAAATACCACAAACGGTGCCGGAACTAAAGGACTTGCTTCTGTTGGAGACAGATTAGTAAGTTCTGTTTTGAATGAAAACACCCTAAACTACAATACTACTTTTGGTGAAAACCATAAATTCTCGGCTTTGGGTGGTTATACATTGCAATATACGCAAGGAGAAACAGTTACAGCGGGAGCAAATACTTTTGTAAATGATGCAAATACTTATAATTCTTTGCAGGATGGTGTTCCTGTAAAACCTTATAGTGATGCATTCGAAAGTGTATTAAAATCATGGTTAACGAGAGTAAATTATTCATATAAAGGAAAATACAACTTCACATTATCTGCGCGTGCGGATGGGTCTTCGAGATTTGGTGCAGAATCACTTTGGGGGTATTTTCCCTCTGCAGGATTTTCATGGAATATTACAGATGAAGAATTTGCTAATAATATTAAAGGCGTAACCGAAGCCAAACTTAGAATTACAGCGGGAACAACAGGAAATCAGGAAATTGGAAATTACCTTTCTTTAGCACAAATGGGTTCTGTTAATTACTCTTTTGGAGGCACATTATATACCGGATTGGCTCCTACACGATTGGCAAATCCTGATTTGAAATGGGAAAAAACCAATCAATATAATGTTGGTTTAGACTTATCATTATTAGACAGAAAAGTAAATTTTGTTTTTGATGTGTATTACAAAAAAACAAACGATTTGCTTATCAATGTTCCGGTTCCGTTGACTTCAGGATACGCGACTGTTCTTCAAAATATTGGCGGAGTTGAAAACAAAGGGATCGAAATTGGTTTGACAACAGAAAACGTGAGAACAAAAAACTTCTCCTGGAATTCAAACCTTGTTTTTTCTGCAAACAAAAACAAAGTAGTTTCTATAGGAAACGGTGTTGATCAGTTTTTTCCGGTAGTACCAAACGGATCTTTATTGCAGCAACAGCCTGTAACCGTAAAAGTTGGTTTACCGTTAGGAACTTTCTGGGGATACAGAACAAACGGGATTTTCCAGACTCAGGAAGAAGTAAATACGCAGCCTAAAATAAACAGTCTTGCGAATACAAGAGTGGGAGACCGAAAATATGTTGATACTAACGGTGATGGTGTAATTACGGCACTTGACAAAGGAAATCTTGGCAGTTCACAGCCAAAATTTGTTGGAAGTTTCAGCAACACTATTTCATATAATGATTTTGATTTGAATTTCTCTTTCCAGGGATCTTATGGTGCTAAAATATTTAATGCATTAAACCAGCAATTAGAGATTTCGACTCTGGGAACTAATGCTGCAGCAACTCTTGAAGACAGATGGACACCAACAAACCCGAGTAATGAAATTCCGAGAGCATCAAGTTCTCCGGTTGGAATTGTTTCTGAGCGTTATGTAGAAGATGCTTCCTTTTTGAGATTGAAACTAATCACTTTAGGATATACTTTACCTAAAAGCGTTTCTTCAAAATTAGGGGCAAAAAGTGTCAAGTTTTATGTATCTGCAGAAAACCTGATTACGTGGACAAAATACACTGGCTATGATCCTGAAGTAAGTTCATACGAACAAAATAATTTATATCCGGGAATCGATTTTGGATCTTATCCAAATTCAAGAACCTTCATTTCAGGACTGAACGTAACTTTTTAAGCAAAAAATATAAACGATGAAAAATATATTTATAACAACAATATTAAGCGTCACGCTGCTTGTATCGTGCGCAGATCTGGAGGTAACTCCAACCTCTTTTGTAACCGAAGACAATTACTTTAAAACACAAGATGATGCTGTGGCAAGTGTAACAGCCGTATATGCCTCTTTAAGTCTTGATCCGGGAGAACAGAGTTTATTTGGAAGAAATCTTTACTTCCTTACCGATATGGCAACAGATTATGCATCGGCAGGGGTTTCTGCTACAAACCCGCAGGTAAGAGCATTGAGCAGTTTAACGCATGATGCCACTTCAGACCGTGTTCAGGTGGCGTGGAGACAAATTTATGCCGGAATCAACAGAGCCAATGTTGCTATTGATAATATTCCGAAAGTTTCTGGTTCTGAGGTTGTAAAAACGAGATTAATCAATGAAGCGAAGTTCATCAGAGGTTTATTATACTTTCAGGCAGTTCGTCTTTGGGGTGGTGTTCCAATTGTTTTGCACGAGCCAACTTCTATTCAGTTAGAAAGTTTAAAATCAAGAAGAGCGACGGTTGATGAAGTGTACAATCAGATTATTTTAGATTTAAAAGATGCTGAAAGCCTGCCTGCAACATATACCGCTGCAGATGCCGGACGTGCCACATCGGGAGCTGCAAAAGCTATTTTGACAAAAGTATATCTTACCAGAAAAGATTGGCCAAACGCAATTGCAAAAGCCAATGAAGTAATTAATGGCGGATACGGATATGCGCTTTTTGAAGATTTTCAGGACATTTTTACCAAAACAAAAAAGAACGGAAAAGAACATATTTTTTCTGTTCAGTTTGAACCAAATCAGGCAGGAAACGGATCTAGCGGAAGTACTTTTCAAGGAACTTCTTTTACAGGATTTACAGCAACAGAACCGGCAGATATTATCTCTGATGTTGCTTTGTTTTATGATATTTATGCGGCAGGCGATAAAAGAAGAGATGTAAGTTATGCAAAACAATTGCTAAACCCAACTACAGAAACATTGTACACTTTTCCTAAACCACTCTTTAAAAAATATCTGGATTTAAGCAATTTGGCAACTCCGGGAAATGTGGCTATTAATTTTCCTGTAATTCGTTATGCAGATATCCTTTTGTCTTTGGCAGAAGCCATAAACGAGCAAGGAGCACCAACACCGGAAGCTTACGAATTAATCAATCAGGTGAGAAGACGAGCTTTTGGAAAACCAATTACTACGCCAGACCCAACAGTTGATTTATCGGGCTTGACCCAGGATACTTTTAGAGCGGCAATTCAGGAAGAACGCAAAAAAGAATTTGTTCAGGAAGGACAAAGATGGTTTGATTTAGTTCGCTGGGGAACTTTGGTTACCGAAGTAAAAAAAGTAACAGCTAAAAACTCGGTTTCAGAAAAAAATAATTTATACCCGATTCCGCAAAGCGAAAGAAATATCGATCCTGTTGGATTGCCACAAAATCCGGGTTACGGAAATTAACAAAAGGCTTACACAAGTAAATAAAATGATTAAAAAACTGTTCCTACTTGCCCTATTGGTTGTTGTACAATTTCAGCTGTTTGCACAGAAAAAGCAACCTAACATCATCGTCATTTTGGCAGATGATTTAGGTTTCTCAGATATTGGTGCTTTTGGCTCAGAAATTAAAACGCCAAACCTGGATAAACTCGCTACAAACGGGCTTATTCTAAATCAGTTTTACAATGCTGGGCGTTGCTGTCCTTCCCGCGCTTCATTGCTCACAGGCCTGTATTCGCATCAGGCAGGAGTTGGCGATATGGTTCAGGACAAAGGGTTTCCTGCCTATCAGGGCTATTTAAACGAGCATTGCATTACGATTGGGCAAGCACTCAAACAGGCAGGATACAACACAATTGTTTCCGGAAAATGGCACGTTGGTTTAGTACCATCAGCCTGGGCGGTGAATCGGGGGTTTGATGATTCTTTTACTTTACAAAATAATGGAAGCAGTTATTTCAACTCAGAACCTTTGTATAACGACGGTAGGAAAGTTACTTTTTTAAAAGGAGATCAGGAAATTATCCGCAAGGATACTTCTACTTATCTGACTCAGGAAATTACCAATTTTGCTATTAATTCTTTAGAAAAACAGCGAAATCAGCAAAAGCCTTTTTTTCTTTATGTTGCTTATAATGCTCCGCACTGGCCCATTCAGGCATTGCCCGAAGATATTGCAAAATACAAAGGTAAATACTTAGAAGGCTGGGATAAATTGAGAGCAAGCCGTTTTAAAAAATTAAAAGAACAAGGCATCATTGATAAAAATTGGGACTTATCAAATCGTTTTGAAAAAGTGCCGGATTGGGAAAAACTAACTGCCGAAGAAAAAGACAAATGGGATACAAGAATGGCAATTTACGCTGCTATGATTGACCGAATGGATGCCGGAATTGGAGAAATCCTGCAAAAAGTGAAGTCTTTGGGAGAAGAAGATAATACCCTTATTCTTTTTCTTTCGGATAATGGCGGAAGTGCCGATGATGTAAAAAATTGGAATTACGTAACTCAAAAAAATGGAACACCGGGTTCGGTTGCGTCGATTGATAGTTACGAAAGCCCGTGGGGAAATGTGAGCAACACACCTTTTCAATTATTTAAAAAGAACACTCACGAAGGCGGTATAGCATCTCCTTTTATTGCTTATTACCCAAAGCATATTAAGGCAGGCACAATAAGCAACAGGGTAAGCCATTTGATTGATATTTTTCCAACTTTTCTGGAGTACGCGGGTTTTCAATATCCCGATTCTTTTCAGGAAAAAAAACTTACGCCCTTAGAAGGCATTAGTTTAAAAAAAGAATTTGAAGGACAACAATCTAAGACACATGAAGCTTTGTTTTGGGAACATGAAGGCAGCAAAGCAGTAAGGAAAGGTGATTGGAAAGCCGTAGCCGAAAACAATCAGCCGTGGGAATTGTACAATCTTGCAAATGACAGGACAGAAACAAAAAACCTTGCAAAATCAGAGCCAAAATTGCTACAGAATCTGATTGAATTACATCAGCAATGGTCAGCAAAAGTAGGTGTCGAAGATTGGAATAAAATAAAATAGTATAGTAAAATACAGATTACATGATTATAAGTTTAAACAACTAAAATTATTACTTAATCAACCATAAAACTATTTAAAATGAAAAAAATTAATCATAACAGCACAATCAAAAATCCTAAAAAAGGGCTTTTGATTACTGCCCTTCTTGTAACACAATTAGGAGCGGTACAAGGATTTGCACAATCAAATCCCGATCAGGAATTTAAAGGTACAATTGGAAAAACCACAGCCGATTCTAAAGAATATTGGCCTGATCCGGTTACAGCGCCAAAAGGTGCACCAAACGTAGTCTGGATATTATTGGATGATGTTGGTTTTGGAGCTTCAAGTTCTTTTGGAGGTTTGATCCAGACGCCAACATTTGATGAACTGGCTAACAACGGTTTGCGCTACACCAATTTCCATACAACAGCTATTTGTGCTCCTACCCGCGCCGCTTTATTAACCGGAAGAAATTCTGGAAGAGTGCACGTTAGCGGTTTCTCTCACACGGTTTTATCCGCAGGTTTTCCGGGTTGGGATGGCAGAATTCCATCTGATAAAGGAACAATCGCAGAGATTTTACGCGATAAAGGGTACAACACTTTTGCCGTTGGTAAATACGGTTTAACGCCAGATGAAGAAGCTTCAGACGCGGGTCCGTTTGACAGATGGCCAACAGGAAAAGGTTTTGAACACTTTTTTGGTTTCTTAGGATCACAAACAGATCAGTACAAACCTGATTTAGTAGAAGATAACACCCATATTGTTCCTGACGGAAGACACTTAACAGAACAAATTACAGATAAAGCGATTACGTACATTAAAAACCAACATAAAGCCGCGCCAAACAAACCTTTCTTTTTGTACTATGCGCCGGGAGCGGTTCATGCACCTCATCAGGTGGAAGAAAAATGGAGTGATCCGTACAAAGGAAAATTTGATGATGGCTGGGATGCTTACCGCGAAAAAGTATTGGCAAACCAAAAGAAATTGGGCGTAATTCCAGCCAATGCCGTTTTACCCGAACGTAACCCGTTGATTGCTGACTGGAAAAAATTAACACCGGATCAGAAAAAAGTGTACGCTCGTTTTATGGAAGTTTACGCCGGATATCTTACCTATACCGATTATGAAATTGGAAGAGTTGTTAATTATTTAAAAGAAACCAATCAGCTTGAAAATACTTTGATCTTTGTTGCGATTGGCGATAACGGAGCGAGTAAAGAAGGGACAACGCAAGGCGTAATCAACCAAAATCTTTTTGCCGGTGGTGTATCTGACGAGAAAAATCTTCAGGATAATTTAAATAATATTGGCGAAATCGGAACTGCAAAAGGTTTGAATACCAATTTCCCTTTAGGTTGGGCGCAGGCTACAAATTCACCTTTCAAAAACTGGAAACAAGATGCACATTCTGAAGGTGGAACACGTAATCCGTTGATTGTTTATTATCCAAAAGGAATTAAAGAAAAAGGCGGCATCAGAAATCAATACAGCCACGTAACAGATTTATTGCCAACAACATTGGAGATTGTTGGAATTAAAGCGCCGGAAACGATTCGCGAAATCAAACAGGATAAAATTCAGGGTTCTACTTTTTATGCTTCTTTAAATGATGCAAAAGCAGAATCACTTCACAAAGTACAATACTATTACATTTTTGGAAACAGAGCGATTTACAAAGATGGATGGAAAGCGGCTGCGGCACATCTTCCGGATTCTTTTGCTTTGAAAAATAATTTAGGTAAAAACGAAAAACCGGCACCAAGCAATTTTGATGCTGATGTTTGGGAATTGTACAACTTAAACGAAGATTTTAACGAGCGCAATAATCTTGCGAAAAAAAATCCTGAAAAACTGGCTGAACTAAAACAATTGTTTGAAGAGCAGGCAAAAGAAAACAATCTTTACCCGCTAATTGACTGGCAGGATGTTTTTAGCAGAAGAATTCACAATAACGGAACTGATAAAGGCAAAAATCTTCAGGAGTTAATTCGTCAGGCCAACAAACCGGCTGGTACTACTAATTAAAATTGACCAACTTAACCTGCGAGGTTTTCAAAACCTTGTAGGTTTAAATCATATCCCTTACGATTGTCCTTCTCAAATCATACCTACAAGGTTTTGAAAACCTTGCAGGATTAAGTAAAAAAATAATATAACAAAATTTCAAAAAAATAATCAATAAATTCTACTAAATCCATAGAGTTAAAAGAATTTATTTTTTATTTTTGTCACACAAGCTAATCCACTGAATTTCAAATATAAAGTTTGAGATTCAAATCAAATAAATAATAACACAAAACACAAGATAATGAAACGAGTAGATTATGAAATTATCGGAAAAAAAATTATCGTGGGTATAATTTTATTTTTAGTTCCGCTGGCGATTCTGGCCGGAGGTTTAACCTTAATAAATCAATTTTTAAAATAAAAAATCATGGCAGCAACACAAAATTCAAACAGTAAATTGACAAGAGATTTGAGTATTAGTCTTTTGATATATTCATTGCCGGTTGTGGCAATTTTCCTTTACTTTAAATTAAGCAACGGACTTGTAGCAGAATCTCATGTTACGATACCATCATTTTTAGAATTTGCAAAACCTGCTTTTCAAAATATACGCACATGGGGATTAACTGTTTTCATGCTGGTTTTGGGAGCAATAGAATTTGGCGCTGGTTTATACGACGATCAATGGACGGGTGAAGAACGCAAAATTGATATTGTAAGTTTTCTGGCCCCAAAATTAATCCTGCCTCCTATTATTGCATTTTTTAGCTTAACGGCTTTGCCATATTTAATTCCAAATTTAGCTAATACACTATCATGGGTTCCGTTTTGGGGAGGTTTTTTCCTTATTGCTATTGCCGATGATTTAACGCAATATTGGTACCACAGACTTCACCATCAGGTTCCGTTTTTATGGCGTTTCCACAGAACGCACCATTCGGCTCCATATATGGGAATGGCGATGGCTTCGAGACAAAACTTCATTTATACGGTTTTCTTTTCTCAAATTTATTTGACAGCCACTTTAACCTATTTAGGTTTAGGTTTACCGGCTCTTTTTGTTTTGGTGATTAAAAGTTTCATCACTTTGGGCGCACACTCAAGTATTGCATGGGACAAACCATTTTATAAATACAAAGTTTTACATCCAATTGCATGGGTTTTAGAACGTTTGATTTCGACTCCGGCAACGCACCACGCACATCACGCAGATACAAGCGGAGACGGTGTTGGACATTTTAAAGGCAACTTCGGAAACATGTTTTTTATCTGGGATATGATCTTCGGAACGGGTTTAATTACACGTAAATTCCCAAAATCATACGGAATGAAATCATACAAACAAGAAGAATGGTACGCGCAGTTTTTGTGGCCAATATTCAAATCTAAAAAAGAAGGAAGTGCTTTGGCAGAAGGCGTTCTGGCAGTTCCGTTAAAACCAAAAGCAGAAGAAAATCTGGCACCAAGTCCGGTTTATTACGACGAGCCTGCTCAGGTATAAAACCAGAAAAAATGAATCAAATAAGAATTGGCAGTGTATTCGAAAATAATCCTGAATACACTGCCAAACTTATGCAAAAACCAAAATTCATGAAAAATAAAACACTCAAAAACAGCATCATAACGTTTATGCTGCTTTTTACAATTGCAGGTTTTTCGCAAGGAAACAGTGCCAATATATTGCTGGATGCTTTTTATTCGAAAATTAAAAGTCAAAAAAATCCACAGATTGTTGATGCCAGAGGAAGCGACGAATTTGCCTTAAATCATATAGAAGGTGCAGTAAATTTCAACCTAAAATCTGAAGATTACGAAAAGCATGTTGCAGCTTTAAATCCATCGCAACCCGTATTTATCTATTCGATTGCTGCCTACAGAAGCGGGCTTTTATCTACCGATTTAGCAAAAAGAGGTTTCAATGAAGTCTATATTCTCGAAGGCGGAATCGCAAGCTGGATTGGCGGCGGAAAACCTTTTTACAGTAATTTAAAAAGCAAATTATCAATAGCCGAATACAAAAAAATCCTTGCTTATAACCAATATGTTTTGGTAGATATTGGTTCCAAATATTGCGCCACCTGCAAAACCGTAAAACCTATTTTAGAAGACATCAGGTCTCAATATGGCGAAAAACTCAAAATTATCGAAATTGAATTGGAAGAAAGTCCGCAGGTTATTGCCGATTTAAAAACCGTAAAGGTCTTCCCTACTTTAATTTTATATCAAAATGGAAAAATCATTTTCAAAAAAGATGGTTTAGGAAATCTTAAAAGTGATGTTGATGTGGCTTTGGCACAAAACTAATGTTTTCAACCTCCTGCAAGGTATTCAAAACCTTGTAGGTTTAAATTACGCTCAAAAATTTGAAGTGTTTCATACTTAAAATATACCTACAAGGTTTTGAAAACCTTGCAGGAAACGATAGAGATTAAAATCAAAAAACATGGCATCATTCAAAAGAATAAAAAAAATCCTTATTCCAATTCTTCTCGTCCTTTTTATTGCGGTACTATTTTTATTCTGGCCTATTAATACAAACGGAAAATTAATAGAACCTGATAAAAAATTAGTCGAAGGAAAAAAGGAATTTCTGGCACAAAAAGACACATCAAAATCATCAGAAAAGAAACCTAATATTATCATTCTCCTTGCTGACGATTTAGGCAAATATGATATTTCATTATACGGAGGAAAATCGACACCAACGCCACAAATTGATTCTTTGGCGGCTTCTGGCGTGACTTTTACAGATGGTTATGTTTCGTCTTCGATTTGCTCGCCTTCGCGTGCGGGTTTGTTGACGGGTCGTTATCAGGAACGTTTTGGACATGAATATCAGCCGGGAGACCGATACCCAAAAAATAACCTGGAATATTATGCTTTCAAATATTTGATTAATACGAATAGCTGGCGATTAAATCAAAAAATAGAATACCCAAATGAAGCTTCGATTGCTACTCAGGGTTTGCCTCAATCTGAAATTACGTTTGCTGATTTAGCCAAAAAACAAGGATACGCCACAGCCATAATCGGGAAATGGCATTTGGGACACAACAAAGGGTTTTTCCCGCTGGACAGAGGTTTCGATTACCATTACGGGTTTTATCAGGCGTTTTCGCTTTACACGCCCGAAGATGATAATCCGGATATTGTCAACCATCATCACAAAGATTTTACAGATAAAATGATTTGGGGAAATGGCCGTGTTGGAATCGGGCAAATTCGTCGCGATACTACCATCATAAAAGACAAAGCTTATTTAACAGAAACATTTGCCGACGAAGCCGAAGCTTTTATCGATAAAAACAAAACCAAACCTTTTTTACTTTATGTTCCGTTTAATGCGCCACATACGCCTTTTCAGGTTCGAAAAAAATATTACGATCGTTTTCCGAATGTAAAAGACGAAAACAAACGCGTTTATTTTGCCATGATCAGCGCGCTTGATGACGCTATTGGAAGAATCGTTGCCAAAGTAAAAAAAGAAGGCCTGGAAGAAAATACCTTAATCATTTTTGCGAGTGATAACGGTGGTGCCGATTATACTTTCGCCACAACAAACGCCCCTTTAAAAGGTGGTAAATTTTCGCATTTTGAAGGCGGAATAAATGTTCCGTTTGCACTTTCGTGGAAGGGAAAAATCAAACCGCATACGGTTTATAAAACTCCTGTAAGTTCACTGGATATTTTTAGCACAATTGCTGCTGTTACGCATTCCGGTTTGCCAAAAGACAGGGTTTACGATGGTGTTGATTTGATCTCGACAGTTAACAATAATACAGAAGCACACAAAAATTTATACTGGCGTTCCGGCGATGCAAAAGCGATACGAAGTGGTGACTGGAAATTAATCATCAGCGGAAAAACGCACGAAGAATGGCTTTATAATCTGGCAAACGATAAGTCTGAAACGACAGATTTGGCTCAAAAAAATCCGGCAAAAGTAAAAGAGCTTCACGCTGCTTTGCAAAACTGGGAAAAAGGTCTTGTAAAACCTTTGTGGCCCAATTTAACCTATTATGAATTTGACTTTGGTAAACAAAAATACTTTGTGGATTTGTAAAAGTTACAGAAGTCCTGCAAGGTTTTCAAAACCTTGCAGGTCTAATTCACTCGCTATATTAATAACTATACCTACAAGGTTTTAAAAACCTTGCAGGAAATAAACATAAAATGTCAACTACCTCAAAACAATTTAACCTTCACGAAGACTGGACAGTCGTTATTCTCGGATTTTTAATCATCGGGATTTCTCTTTTTGTTTTTCTCCCCGAAGTTCCGGTTTTCAAATGGTCAAACGGAGTCGAATTAAGCAATGCTGTTTTCGCTTTCTCTAATTTGCAACTCATAATAACGCAATTTATTTATCTGTTAATTATTGGAACGTTAGGTGCTTTTCTAATCGGAAAATCTGTAAAATATTTTCTATTTGTTTTTCCGATAGTTTATATTCTAACTGTCATTGCACTTATTCTGGCAGGAAATTCAGAAATAAAAGCGCTCAATTTAGAAGCCGTTATTTTCAGTTTAATTATCGGATTACTGATAGGCAACTTTTTCAAACTTCCCGAATGGTTTCGATCTGCACTTTCAACAGAAGTATTTGTAAAAATCGGATTGGTTTTATTGGGAACAAGTGTTATTTTTTCAGATATTCTAAAAGCGGGTTCTTTAGGATTAATTCAGGCTTTGGTCGTGGTATTATCCGTTTGGTATTTTGCTTTTTGGCTTTGCCGAAAATTAAAAGTCGATGATGAACTAACCATGATGATTTCGAGTGCGGTTTCTATCTGCGGTGTTTCTGCTGCTATTGCCACTTCGGGCGCGATTAAAGGCGATTCAAAAAAACTGTCTTACGTAATTTCTATGGTTTTGGTAACGGCAATTCCCATGATGATTTTTATGCCAATAATTGCCCGATATTTTAATTTTCCTGAAGAAGTTACAGGCGCGTGGCTTGGTGGAAGCATTGATACCTCAGGCGCAGTTGTCGCTTCCGGAACTTTGGTTGGTGAGACGGCGCTGAAAATTAGTACGATTGTAAAATTCTCCCAAAATGTTTTATTAGGATTAGCCGCTTTTGCAATTTCCGTTTATTGGACTTATACACATAATAAATCAGATGAAGCTGTGGCATCAAAACCAACTTTGGGCGTTATCTGGGAACGTTTTCCGAAATTTGTTATTGGCTTCATTGTCGCTTCACTGGTTTTTTCTTTTTTAATTACTCCGGAAGTTCGTGATGAAGTAAAAGACAGTTTAAAAAACCTGCAAGGCATTTGGTTTGCATTAGCTTTTACAAGTATTGGACTCGAAACAAACTTTAAAGATTTACTCGGCAACAATAGCAAAAAACCTTTGTATGCTTTTTTAATCGCGCAATTATTCAATGTGATTATTACGCTGATTATTGCTTTTTTGCTGTTTGGTAAATAGAAGGACAGATTAAAATCTATCCCTACAATATGATCCGTTCCTCCGGAACTCTTTATAAAATTCCGGAGGAATGATTTATTTTATAGCAAGGGATTTTAATCCCTTGAAACGCAAAGTAAACGTAACGATTTCAAGAAATTAAAAATATCCATTATAATGAAAAAAACACTTATTACACTAAACCTTTTATTGGCTTTCAGCTTTTCAATTCATTCTCAAAATAACTCCAAACCAAACATCATTTTAATTATGGTCGACGATATGGGTTATTCTGATTTGGGAAATTACGGCTCCGAAATTAAGACACCTAATCTCGATAAATTAGCTCACGAAGGTTTGCGACTGCGCGAATTTTACAATAACTCGATTTGTGCGCCAACGAGAGCTTCTTTATTAACCGGACAATATCAACATAAAGCCGGAGTTGGATTTTTTGATGTCAATTTAGGATTGCCGGCCTATCAGGGATATTTAAACAAAGAATCTTTGACTTTGGGAGAAGTTTTTCGCTCTGGCGGATATAGTACCATTTTATCTGGAAAATGGCACGTAGGTTCTGAAGATCAGGCGCAATGGCCGAATCAAAGAGGTTTCGATAAATTTTACGGCATTTTAAAAGGTGCCTCTAATTATTTTGATACTAAACCTTTGCCTTTTGGGAAAACACCTTATCCAGTAAAACTGATTCGTAATAATGAAGAACTGCATCCAAAAGATGACTCGTATTATTTTACAGATGAAATTGGAAATAATGCGGTTACTTTTCTGGAGGAACAAAACAAAGAAAACAAACCTTTCTTTTTATATCTCGCTTTTACCGCACCGCACTGGCCGTTGCAGGCAAAACCGGTTGATATCGCAAAATACAGAGGGAAGTTTGATGAAGGCTGGGATGCTTTAAGAGAAAAAAGAATTCAGAAATTAAAAGAAAACGGGATTTTACCAGCCGACCAAACCATTTCTGCAAGAGATCCCGAAGTTCCGGAATGGAATAAATTAACGTATGACGAAAAGCAATTCTGGAAAGCAAAAATGGAAGTTTACGCCGCAATGGTCGACAATATGGATCAAAACGTTGGTAAAGTTCTGGATAAAATAAAAGCGTTGAAAAAAGATAAAAACACCTTGATTATTTTCATTTCAGATAATGGAGCGCAGGGCGGTTTTAATACTTACAATCCGCTTGGAAGAGGTTTGGTTCGAAACGAAGGACCTGTTGGAACTTCAGGATCATTTGATTATCAGGAACAAAACTGGGCTTATTTATCTAATACACCGCTTCAGCAATATAAAAACAATATGCACGAAGGCGGATTTAGTTCGCCGTTTATTGCTTGGTTTCCATCAAAGATAAAATCAAATCGTATCGATAAAGGAACCGGACATATTATTGACCTTGCTCCTACTTTTTACGAATTGGCCGGAATTGAATATCCAAAAAAATATAATGGTGCGATCACAAATCCTTTGGCTGGAAAGAGTTTATTACCTGTTTTATTTGATAATGTTTCGCAGGTTGATAGAGGCGCACCATTATTTTGGGAAAGAGCTGGAAACAGAGCCGTTCGTGACGGGAAATGGAAATTAGTTTCGACTTATCCTTCGTATGAATGGGAGCTTTATAATATTGAAACTGACAGAGGTGAAACGACCAATGTTGCCAAACAAAATCTTGCAGTTGTAAACCAGCTTTCTGCCAAATATTTTGATTGGGCAAACCAAACAGGCGTTGTAGAATATAGCAAATTCAACGCTAAACCTGAGCAAATGCCAGGCGGTGCGGCTCTAAAGAAATAATTACTTTTTTTGATATTTTAAGTAGTTATAAACAAAAAGCGATTGTCATAGAACAATCGCTTTTTTATGTAATAAAGTAAGCTGAATTAATATGTAAAGTGTAATTTAATTAAACACATAGAAACATAGATTTTACTTCACATTGAAAAGATTAATTTTAAAGAAACTAGTTTCTCACACATAGTAGCTATGTTTGTTAATGCAAGTGAAACGCCTTTTAACACACCAATAAGCTATGTTTCTATGTGTTTAAAAAATACTTTTCAATTGATTATTTAATCTCTAAAATCATTCAAAGATTTCTCGATTATTTCAAGACATTCTGCAATTTGAGTTTCTGTCATCACCAATGGCGGTGCTAATCTAATTTTATTTCCGTGAGTTGGTTTTGCCAATAATCCGTTGTCTCTGAATCTTAGGCAGATTTCCCAAGCCAAATCAGAATCTTCACTGCAATTAATTACAATTGCGTTTAATAGACCTTTACCGCGAACAAGGGTAATTAAATCATTACGTTCTGCAATTTCGTTTAATCCTTTTCTTAAAATGATTCCTAAACGTTCTGCGTTTTCGGCTAGTTTTTCTTCTTTTACCACTTCAAGAGCTGCGATTGCAACGGCTGCTGCAACAGGATTCCCTCCAAAAGTAGAACCATGCTGACCCGGTTTGATCACATTCATGATTTCATTATTCGCCAAAACTGCCGAAACCGGATAAACTCCGCCAGAAATTGCTTTTCCTAAAATCAGAATATCCGGCTGTACATTTTCGTGATGTACGGCCAATAACTTTCCGGTACGGGCAATTCCCGTTTGAACCTCATCTGCAATAAACAATACATTATGTTTTTCACAAAGTGCTTTTGCTTTCGCCAAATATCCTTCAGAAGGAACATAAACTCCGGCTTCACCCTGAATTGGTTCTACTAAAAATCCGGCAATATTTTTTGATGATTCCAAAGCTTTTTCAAGAGCTTCAAGATTATCATATTCAATTTTTATAAATCCATCTGTAAAAGGTCCGAAGTTTTTACGGGCACTTTCATCATTCGAAAAGGAAATAATAGTCGTTGTTCTTCCGTGAAAATTATTTTCACAAACAATAATCTGAGCTTGATTTTCGTGAATTCCTTTTACTTCGTATGCCCATTTTCTACATAGTTTCAAAGCTGTTTCAACCGCTTCAGCACCTGTATTCATTGGTAAAACTTTATCAAAACCAAAATAATTGGTTACAAATTCTTCGTAGTTTCCTAATTTATCATTGTAAAAAGCTCTCGAAGTCAAGGTCAGCTTTTGTGCCTGATCGACCATTGCTTGTACAATTTTAGGATGACAATGTCCTTGATTTACTGCAGAATAAGCCGAAAGAAAATCATAGTATTTTTTGCCGTCAACATCCCAGACATATACACCTTCTCCTCTTTCTAAAACTACCGGAAGCGGATGGTAATTATGAGCTCCGTATTTATTCTCTTTTTCGATTAAAACTTCCGATTTAGACGAAAGAATTTCTTGTGTATGTGCCATAATATTTCTTTTTATTGAAACAAAAATATAAAAATTATTTATTTACAACGAATAAAACACAAATATTAACTCATAATCACCTATATAAAATCAAAATCACTTAATTTAATCAATAAAAAAGTCATTTTAATATTCAGAAATAAACATCTAATCAGACTTATTTTTATCTTTACAATAAATTAGAACGAAAAAAATAGATGCATGGATATTTTAGATGAGTTTGACGTAAAAATTATCAAAGAATTAGAGAAAGATGGAAGAATTGCGTATTCGACTATTGCTACTAATTTAAAAATCTCGAATACAATGGTGCATCAGCGCATTAACCGTTTATTTGAACAAGGCATAATTACCGGCATCAAACCTATTTTAAACGAAAAACAAATCGGATACGACTGGGCTTCGTTTACGGGAATTACTCTCAATAAAGATTCTGATTCTGAACGTATTATTGAGGCTTTAAAAGAAATTCCGGAAATTACAGAATGCTATTTTGTAACGGGTTCGTTTACGCTTTATTTAAAAATTACCGCAAAAAACCACGAACACATGCGTAAAATATTATATGAAAAAATCGATAATATTCCCGGAATTGCCAAAACGGATTCTATGATAGAATTAGGATGTGCTTTTAAAAGGAATATTTCTTTATAAAATATAATAATTCCTTCATTTAATTTCAAAAATACAAACCTCAAAAGAAAATTCTTCTGAGGTTTTTTTGTAGCATTTTATTTCTGATATTTGTTTTAAAATTGTAAGATCATGAAAAATACCACTATTCTAATTTTATCTATTATACTGTCTGCTAACACTATAAATGCACAGTTAAAACCAGTAAAATATTCAGAAGGAAAACAAACATTAAACGGTTTATTTATAAAATCTGCCAAAAAAAGCAGTAACAATCCAGGTATTTTGCTTTTACCGGCATGGCTGGGAATCGACAATGCATCTAAAGGAATTGCCGAAGAATTATCAAAACTAGGCTATCATGTTTTTATCGCTGATATTTATGGCGAAGGAAATTATCCAACTAATACAGCCGAAGCTGGAAAACAAGCGGGTTATTACAAAACAAATTTTGCTGATTATCAAAAAAGAATCAATGCGGCTTTGCAGGAATTAATCAAATCCGGAGCAAATGCAGATAATATTGTCGCTATTGGATATTGCTTTGGCGGAACAGGAGTTCTTGAAGCCGCCCGCGGACATTTGAATTTAAAAGGTGTTGCTTCATTTCATGGTGGTTTAGGTAAAGATGCAGCGCGTGCCGTTGAACCAATTACGACGAAAGTCTTAGTTTGTCATGGTGCTGATGATCCTTTTGTTTCGAAAGAAGAAATTACAGCTTTTCAACAGGAAATGCGTGATTCAAAAGCCGATTGGCAAATGATTTATTATGCAAATTCTGTGCATTCGTTTACAAATCCAGAGGCCGGAAATGACAATTCAAAAGGTGCTGCTTATAATGCTGTTGCCGCAAAAAGATCTTTTGAGCATTTACAGCTGTTTTTGAATGAAGTGCTGAAAAAATAAAATGGCACGCGGATGACGCGGATTAAACGGATTTTACGCAGATAATTATTTACTTACAGGAAAAAAACCAGCGTAAAATCCGTTTAATCCGCATCATCCGCGGGCAAAAAAAAACTAAAACCAAAACCAAAAACCAACCAAATTACCAATGTCACACAGTCCTATTAGAAAAGACAAAACCTGCCTGAATTGCAGGCACGTTGTCGAACAAAGATTTTGTCCCAATTGCGGACAGGAAAACACAGACAGCCGAAAGACGTTTCATCATTTATTTATTCATTTCTTTGAAGATTTGACACATTATGAAAATGCCTTTTGGAAAACGATTCGAAATTTACTTTTTAAACCCGCGACTTTAACGAAAGAATATCTTTCGGGAAAAAGGTTGTCTTACCTGGCGCCGGTTCGTCTTTATATTTTTATCAGTTTTATTACGTTTTTAATGATTGCATTGTTTCCTTCTCACGTAACGGAGAACCTGCAAAAAAGTGAAAAAGATATTACCACAAACCTTATCAAACAGGATAAAAAAGGAATTAAGAATTTTCAGCAAAATACACATTTCAAATTGAGGACGATGAAAGAAATCGACTCGATTCAGAAATATGGAAAACCAAGTGAAAAATATACTGATTTTGAATATTGGCTTTACGAAAAAGTAATACACGTTACTGAAAAAAATACTAAGGGGGAAATTATAGAAAAATTCATCGAATCATTCGTACATAATATTCCTAAAATATTATTTATCATAATGCCTTTCTTTGCTTTCTTTTTATGGATTTTTCACAATAAAAAGAAATGGTATTACTTTGATCATGGGATATTTACGCTGCATTATTTTTCATTTTTGCTTTTGATATTTCTCATACTCTTTATTATTCAGAAGATTACTGATTTGCTCGGAAGTGGTTTTGGCTTTATAGCCGATATTACAAATTTTGCGGGTATCCTTTGGATGTCTTATTATTTTTATCCGGCACATCACCGTTTTTATGGCGAAAGCAGAATTGTCTCTTTTATTAAAAGTGTATTCTTATTCTTTATAAACTTCTTTTTTATTGTATTTTTACTAACTTTTTATGTTTTTTACATATTCATTAATTTACACTAAACCCCGCAATGAAAAAAATTGTAATTCTATTATTGATTGCCTCAGCATTTTCATGTAAAAATGCGCAGTCTGTTGTATCGAAAGATAACTCAGACCCAACCAAATACGTGAAAGCTATTACCCAAAAAGATTTAAAAAAGATGTTATACGTGGTTGCTTCTGATGAAATGGAAGGTCGTGAAACTGGTTCAAAAGGCCAGAAAAAAGCGGGACTTTACATGATCGAGCAATACAAAAAAAATAATATTTCGTTTCCTAAAGGTGCAAAAGATTATTATCAACCAGTTCCTGCAGCCTTTTTAAATGCACGACGCAATGAGAATTTACCTGATTCTGAAAATATCTGGGCTTATATTGAAGGTTCTGAAAAACCGGATGAAGTTTTAGTGATTTCAGCTCATTATGACCACGTTGGAATTAAAGATGGCGAAGTTTATAACGGTGCCGATGATGACGGTTCCGGAACTGTTGCCGTAATGGAAATGGCAAAGGCATTTGCAAAAGCAAAAAAAGACGGACACGGACCAAAACGTTCTATTTTATTCCTGCATGTAACGGGTGAAGAACACGGTTTGCACGGTTCTCGTTACTATTCTGAAAATCCATTGTTTCCAATCGCCAACACTATTACAGACATTAACATTGATATGATTGGCCGTCGCGATGTTGAGCATGCAAATACAAATAATTATGTTTACGTAATTGGTGCCGACAGATTATCAACAGACTTACATAATATTGTAGTTGCCCAAAATGAAAAATTTACTAAAGTTGATTTAGATTTTAAATTTAATGATCCTAAAGATCCAAATCATTTCTACGAGCGTTCTGATCATTACAACTTTGCAAAACATGGTATTCCGGCAGTTTTCTTCTTTAACGGAGTTCACGAAGATTACCACGGAAAAGGTGACGAACCAGAAAAAATTGAATACGACGCTTTAACCAAAAGAACACAATTAGCGTTTGTTGTTGCCTGGGAATTGGCAAATAGAGAAAACAGACCGGTAGTGGATAAGAAATAGTTTTTTTAAAGTCGCTAAGATTCTGAGATGCTAAGGTTCTAAGTTTTTTATAGACTAAAGTCTAGCTTTGTCATTTCGACGGAGGAGAAATCACATCCGGAGAGCGACGTACTGTATGTCTTCACTTTATGTGATCTCTCCTCCGTCGAAATGACACAAACGTTGAACATAAAGCAAAACAAAAAGGGATGAGTTTTAAAAACTCATCCCTTTTTTTATATTTATAGATTCCAAAAAAGAAACCTCAGAACCTTAGTCCCTCAGTAACTTAGAACCTTCCTCCTAATCATTCATAGAAATCAAAAACTCTTCATTATTCTTCGTTTTCTTGAAGCGTTCGTTTACAAAATCCATAGATTCTACAGGGTTCATATCTGATAGATATTTACGCATGATCCACATTCTTTGTAATGTTTTTTCGTCTAATAATAAATCGTCGCGACGTGTGCTTGAAGATGTAAGATCGATGGCAGGGAAAATACGTTTGTTAGCGATTTTACGATCTAATTGAAGCTCCATGTTACCGGTACCTTTAAATTCTTCGAAGATCACCTCATCCATTTTAGAACCTGTTTCAGTTAATGCAGTTGCGATGATACTTAACGAACCACCGTTTTCTACATTTCTTGCAGCTCCAAAGAAACGTTTTGGTTTTTGTAATGCATTGGCATCCACACCTCCACTTAAAACTTTACCAGAAGCCGGCTGAACTGTATTATAAGCTCTTGCCAAACGTGTAATCGAATCTAAAAGAATCACTACATCGTGTCCGCATTCTACCAAACGTTTTGCTTTTTCAAGTACAATGTTGGCAATTTTTACGTGTTCTTGCGGTTCTCTGTCAAAAGTTGACGCGATAACTTCACCACGAACACTTCTTTGCATATCTGTAACCTCCTCAGGACGCTCATCAATCAAAAGTACGATTAGATAAACTTCAGGATGATTGGCTGCAATCGCATTGGCAATGTCTTTTAACAACATTGTTTTACCGGTTTTCGGTTGTGCGACTATCATACCACGCTGTCCTTTTCCTATTGGAGAAAATAAATCTATAATACGGGTTGAAACTGAACTGCCTTTTTCGGCTAATTTGAATTTTTCTGAAGGAAAAACTGGTGTCAGGTGTTCGAAAGAAACTCTGTCGCGAACTACCTGCGGATCGTGACCATTGATTTTCAGTACACGAACAAGAGGGAAAAATTTCTCGCCTTCTTTAGGAGGACGAACTACTCCTTTTACAGTATCTCCGGTTTTAAGACCGAATAATCTAATTTGTGAAGTCGATAAATAAATATCATCCGGAGAGGCTAAATAATTATAATCTGATGAACGTAAGAATCCGTATCCGTCCGGCATCATTTCAAGTACACCTTCACTTTCAATAATTCCGTCAAATTCAAAATCTGAATCCCTGAAATTACTTTTTTTATTTTTATGATTTGGGTTTTGATTCTGGTTTCCGTTATTTCCGTTTCCATTCCCATTTTGATTCTGATTTGGGTTTTGATTAGGATTCGGATTCTGGTTAGGATTTTGCTTTTTAAGCTGATTCGGATTTATCTTTTTTACCGGAGTAATTCCTTCTGCTTTTTCAGCAACAGTAGCTGCATCAATATTTTCATTTTCGGCAGCTTCTTCAGAACCTACTTCTTTTACAGCTTCTTTTTCCTTTTGTAAAGCAACTTTTTTCTCGTAAGCTGATTTATTAAATTTTACGATTTTTGGTCCCTTTTTTTCTACTTCTCCTTCTCCATTTTCAGCAGTTTCTTCAACTTCCGGAGTTTCCTGAACCTTTTGATTTTGTTTTGAAATTGCAGGAGCCTTAACCTTTTCAGGAGCTTCCTCTACTTTATCAAATTCAAGAATAGGAGCGTTTTTGCTAATTGCTGCTTTTTTTACAGGAACAATTCTGGCTCTTTTGGGTTTGTCATCAGCTACTTCTGCTTCAGCAACAGCAGATACAGGCGGCGCTACAGTCGCTTCTTGATGTGCTAAAATCTGACTAATTAAAGTCTCTTTTTTAACACCATTAAACTTTATAGTTTTAGCTAACTTAGCTATTTCTTGAAGCTCAGAAAGCTTCATTTCTTTTAATGCAGAAATATCAAACATGAATATTCTATGAATTTAATTATTTTAAAGGAAATACTGTAAAAAGATAGGTAGATAATTGTTTTCAATTGACCGCAGTATGAAGTGCTTACGGTATTATGATGCAATAATACGAATAAAATTTAATCATACAATAGTATTTTAAAAAAAGAAAATATATTTTTGTAAAACAATTATTGATCATGATACAACGAATTCAAACCGTATATTTAATTCTTACCTTTTTAGTAACAGGAGTGCTGATGTTTTTTATTCCGCTTTGGACATTAAATACCGGAAAAGCATTTTATTTTATGCAGGACCAAGTTTATACTATTTTATTAGGTTTAAGCACAATGCTTACGATTATTAGTATTATTTCATACAAAAAAAGACAAAATCAGTTTGTAATGGGCAGACTGAACATAATATTAAATTTAATTTTATTAGGATTATTTGTATACCGATCACTAAATTTATCTGGAGAGACAGTTAACGCTGTTTCAGAGAAAGGTATTGGGATGTTTCTTCCTATTGTTGCTATCGTATTATTAGTGTTAGCTAATAAGGCCATCAAGAAAGACGAAGATCTCGTAAAATCTGTAGATCGTTTGAGGTAAACCTATAAACTTTATTTATGTGCGAAGAGAACCCGAATTTTATATTCGGGTTTTTTTGTGCCTGAAATTTTCTTCAATTTTAATAAGACTTTCAAAAACAAAGAATTAAAAACTATTTTGTAAGATAAATTTCATAAATTTGATGTTTTGAGATTCAAATCAATCATGACACATAAAACAAGGATACATCTTGCTGATGATCATCAAGTACTTATCGATGGACTTACTAATTTATTGCGCACTGTTTCTGACTTTGAGGTTGTAGGTAATTCATTAGACGGAATGTCTATTTATGAAGATGTTATAAAAAACAATACCGACATCTTATTACTCGACATTAGTATGCCTAAAAAGGATGGAATCGAAGTTTTAAAAGAGTTTAATGAAAAAGGATTTCCCTGCAAAGTAATTATTCTTTCGAGTTATGATGATTTAAAAATCGTAAAAGAAGTAATGAAATTAGGCGCTAAAGGATATCTGACTAAGAAAAGTGCCGGAGAAAACATTATCGAAGCAATCGAAGCTGTAAATAAAGATGAAGAATATTTTGACAAACATATAAGGGAAAAAATCTTCACTAATTTTACTCAAAATAATCCTAAATTAAACAAACCTGCTTTTAGTGAAAATCAGTTTTTGAGCGAACGAGAAATTGAAATTATCACTTTAATATCTCTAGAATATAGCGCAAAAGAAATAAGCGAAGAGTTATTCATTAGTGTCAACACAGTCGAAACCCATCGAAAGAATATAATGAAAAAGCTAAAAACCAAAAACGTTATTGGAGTGGTAAAATATGCCCTTAAAAATAATTTAATAAATCCATAGTCTTTACTAACTGATAATCTATGTTTACTTTTAGAATATTTATTTTATTTATTTTTTTATCCGCATTCAGCAGTGCTTCGGTATTTAATCAATATGATGTATCTTCAAAAGTAAATGGTTCTAAGGAACCTAAAAAGGAAATCAATTCTGACAATTCAATAGTGAAAAAAGAACAGTTTCTGGAACTTGAAAAATCTACAAATAAAAAAATAGTGAGTTTCTACATTGTACTCACTATAGTGTTAATGGTTTTGTTATATTTTGTTTATCAGAATGACAAATTAAAACGAAAGAATAAACAAAAAGATATTCAGCAAAAAATACAGCTTAACATTATCAACGCCGGAATAGACGGGCAAGAGAATGAAAGAAAGAAAATTGCATCGTTTTTACATGATAATATCAATTCTCTATTGTCTTCAGTTGGTTTGCATTTAAATACTTTTACGGTTCAAAATGCTATAAAATCAGAAGAACTTCTTAAAGCAAAAACCATTCTTGAAGAAGCTCACGATCGTTTACGAGACATGTCACACGATTTAATCCCAACTCTTTTGGTTCGTTTTGGCTTAGTTTATGCCTTAGAGGATTTATGTGAAAAAAATTCAAATTCTGGTCTTCTGTTTAAATTCACAAGTTCTGTACCTACAACAAAAAGATACAATGAGAAATTTGAAATTAAATTATATTTTATTGTAAGCGAATTATTTAGCAACATTATAAAACATAGTGCTGCTAAAAATGCCCAAATCTCATTGCACGAAAAACAAAATCGGTTGATTATTATTATTCATGATGACGGGAAAGGTTTTAATGCCGAAAAACTCCATCAGGAAGGTTTTGGACTGAACAGAATCAGAGCAAGAATTAAAAAACTAAAGGGTAGTTTTAATATTATTTCCAGAGCGAATGAAAGCACAGGAACTTCAATAAAAATAAAAGTACCAACTTCATAACCTTACTTCTTTCTTCTTTCTTCTAGCTTCTTACTTCTTACCTATTTCTATAATTTCAAGATCTTTTATTTTATCATCATCAATTACGAATCGCAGCATGGTTCGCATTTGGTGAAATCCACTTTTTCCTGCAGCACCGGGATTCATGTGCAATAAATTATTCTTTTTATCAAACATCACTTTTAAAATATGTGAATGTCCACAAATGAATAATTTAGGTGGATTTGCCGTCATTTCTTCCCTGATAGCTGGATTATATTTCCCCGGATAACCACCAATATGTGTAATCCAGACAGAAACATTTTCACATAAAAATCTATTGTGTAATGGAAATTCCAATCTTGCTTTTGCATCATCTATATTACCATAAACACAACGTAATGGTTTTAGTTTTTTTATGGTGTCTGTAACATACAAATCTCCAATATCTCCGGCGTGCCAAACTTCATCGGCCAGAGCCACATATTTTAAAATAGTATCGTCAATATGACTGTGAGTATCGGAAAGGAGGAGGATTTTTTTCATTTTTTTAAGGGGCAAAGGCTCAGAGTTGCAAAGGTACAAAGGTTTTTTTGTAGAGGCGCACTGCAGTGCGTCTTTTGTATCATTTTCATTTATTATAAACATAAAAAATCCGATTTGCTTTCGCAAATCGGATTTCTTAAACTTGATGTTAGACGCACTGCTGTGCGTCTCTACGAATAATCGAATTTATCCTGATGTTAAACCTGACAGGTTTTAAAAACCTGTCAGGTCTGTTGAATGTCAAATACTATTTGCATTTTACAATAACTACTATTTCTTCGGATTTTTACCATCTTTCGAATCTTTGGTGTCCATCATTTCCATTAATTTTAATCCTAACAAACCACTTATAGAACCATCAGATCCACCGTTTCCTGAAATTAAAACATCTGGTATTACTTTGATATTTCCTTTACCAATCTCTTCGGTAACTTTATATCTTGTAAAGTTGTCACCCCCCATTGCACTAACCTGAAGTTGGTATGATTCTGCCGTAGATTTACCAATTGCCATAATTTTCTCGGCTTCGGCCAAACCTGTTTTTGAAATTCTTTCTGCTTCGGCACTTGCGTTCAGTTTCGTTGCCTCGGCCTGTGCTCCCGCTCTTGCTTTTGTAGCTTCGGCTTCTGCATTTGCACGCATTTTTGTGGCTTCCGCTTCTGCGTTTACATTTAATTTTAAACTTGTCGCGTCTCCTTCTGCTTTCTTTACAGTTGCATCTGCAGTTCTTTGTGCAATTTCAACACTTTGCGAAGCACGAACAATTTCTTTTTGCATATCCGCAATAGCCGTTTCTTTTTCCATTCCCTGACGCTGTTCCTGTGCCATTCTTTGTGTTTGATAGGTTTTTTGCTCTTCTTCGGCTAATTTTCTATCGGTCAACGTTTTCATCAATGAATCTGGCGGAACAATATCTCCAATCAAAGTATCAACAGCATTTACATTGTATTCGTCAAGAACTAATTTAATATGATTTTTAGCTGATTCCTGACGCTCTTTTCTGGTTGACAAAAACGAAATCACATCGCTATCCTGAGCCGAGTTTCTAAAATAGTTACCAATCGTAGGTTCTAAAACCTGAGAAACCAAGTTGTTCATACTTCCAAAACGGGCAATTACTTTTGGTGCTTCGGCTGCCGGAACGTGAATAATTTGTGCCACATCCAAATTAAACGGGAAACCATCTTTTGAACGAACGGTAATCGTAGAAAGATTTTTATCTAAATCGTGTGATTCGCTTCTTGCATTTGCCCAGTTTAAAACCAAGTTTGTTGTTGGAACTGCTTCTAATTTAGTTGTGTATTTGTTCAACGCATATTTTCCGGGACCAAGAGGCTCCATCCAAACTCCGCGTTGTCCTTTTGAAACGATATTTCCGTGTTTAAAAGTATCTCCGGTAACATCTTGTCCGTCTTCTCCAATATACGAAATCACAACTCCCACATACCCAATTGGCACATCTGTCATTGGGTTTTGTTCGATTAAAATTCCCCACGTATTAATATAGTAAGATCCGGCTAACATAACCTGAGGCTGTAAACCACGATTACCACCAGTATCTAAAAACTTGTCAAAATCCTGAAAGTTATTATGCCCCTCAACAAATTTACCTGCAATTTGTCCTTGCGGAATCGGTTCTCCGTCAAGTGCCGTTACGATACCAATCATATTCTCGTAAATCTTGATTTGATCTGCAATTACAATTTCGAATAGAAATGTATTAATACGATACGAACCTGTTGTAATAAAAGCGGTCTGACGTCCTTTTTGTCCGCCATTGTCTAAGAAATAAGTAGCGTCCTGAAAGTTATCGCTATCTACTTTTCGGGCTAAGATTCGTCCAGTTGGAATTTCCTTTCCGTCTTTACTCAAAACCAATCCAATTTTACCTTCAGGAATAACCGTAAATCCGGTCATGTCTATTGAATACTGCCAGATCCACATTCCCCAATATAAACCTGGAGCAAGCGTTTTTGCCTGATAACCCGCTTCGCCTTTTGTTGCAATGATACGACCATCCGGAAGCGATTTATCGGCACCAAACAAAACGAATTTTTTGGTAACTAAACCAATTTTATCCTCGGGAACCATTACCATTCCGAAGAAAACACGTAAAATAAATTTGTAAAAAAGAATGGAGAATAAGATTAAAATTATCCACCAATAAGAAGTAATTTCATTCATAGTTTTTGATTATTTAGGATGCAAACATAGGCGAAATACTTCCTGTTAAAATGAAATATTTTAAAAATTAACTTTTGCAGATTTTTTAAATAAATGTTAAAAAATACTTTCAATTAAATCGTTGGAATTGTCAATTTCTGACACGATTTTTTGCTGTGTAAACTATGATTGGTATTTTGGACGTTAACAGTTTTTTGGGGAGGTTCTAAGATTCTGAGGTGCTAAGGTTCTAAGTTTCTCTTTTGGAGTTTTTACAAAGAGTCATTTTTAATATTTTTCATTAGACCAACCGTTGCAGTTTTTATATCTTTTCATACATTGTGTTAGACGCACTGCTGTGCGTCTCTACGAAAAAAACTTAGAACCTTGGCAACTTAGTCTCTTAGCAACTTAAAAAAATCCTTTGTACCTTTGCACCTCAGAACCTTTGAACCTTTACCTTGAGATATTTTATTCAATTTGCTTATAACGGAACACATTATCACGGCTGGCAATTTCAGCCGAATGCCTCTTCTGTTCAGGAAACTTTAAATAAGGCTTTTTCTGTTTTGCTGAATGCTCCTATAAATATTATGGGTGCCGGAAGAACAGATACTGGCGTTCATGCAACTGAAATGTATGGTCATTTTGATTTTGATGCTCCAATTGATACTCAAAATTTGGTACATAAACTCAATTCTTATTTACCGAAAGACATTGCCCTTTTTGATATTATTTTGGTTCATGATGATGCGCATTGCCGATTTGACGCCAGAAAAAGAACCTATGAATATCATATCAATACTGTTAAAAATCCGTTTTTGGAGGAATTGAGTTGGTATTTTAACCAAAAATTAGATGTAGCTTTGATGAATAAAGCTGCAAAGATTTTACTAAATCATACCGATTTTCAGTGTTTTTCTAAAGTAAATACAGATGTAAATACTTTTGATTGCACGATTTTTGAGGCATATTGGAAACAGGAAAACAACAAACTGGTTTTTACGATTTCGGCCAATCGTTTTTTACGAAATATGGTTCGCGCTATTGTAGGAACTTTAATAAATGTTGGTCTGCATAAAATTTCTTTGTCTGATGTCGAAAGTATTATTGCCAGTAAAAGCAGAGAAAAAGCTGGATTTTCAGTTCCGGCACATGGTTTATATTTAACCAAAATTGATTACGATTATTTATAGCTGTAGGCTATAGGCTTTAAGCAGTAAGCTTTTAGCACTTTATTAAAGCCTACCGCCTAAAGCTTATAGCTTAAAGCAACAAAAAAAAATGAAAGCAAAAGCATTTGATACCGGATTATTCAAACGGATTTTAAAATATACAAAACCTTATAAATGGCGTTATTACGGCGTTATTATTTTTGCAATTTCACTGTCGATTTTTGCGGCACTTCGCCCCTATTTATTAAAGCAAACGGTTGACGGCTATATTAAAACTCAGGATAAACAAGGTTTATTGATGTATATTGTTTTAATGGGCGTTGTCCTTTTATGTGAAGTTTTCTCTCAGTTTTATTTTGTGTATTGGGCTAACTGGCTGGGGCAGGATATTGTAAAAGATATTCGAACAAAACTCTTCAAACATATTTTAAGTTTTAGAATGAAGTATTTTGATTTGGTTCCGGTTGGACAATTGGTAACCAGATCAGTATCTGATATTGAATCGATTGCACGTATTTTCAGTCAGGGACTTTTCATGATTATAAGTGATTTGATGAAAATGCTGGTAGTTTTGATTTTTATGTTTTACATGAATTGGGAACTAACCTGGATTGTGGTTATTGCAATGCCAATTCTGGTTTACATTACCCGAATTTTTCAGCGCAAAATGCAGGTTGCCTTTGAAGAAGTTCGTACGCAAATCGCAAACATGAACTCATTTGTACAGGAACGCGTTACGGGAATGAAAATCGTTCAGCTTTTTAATCGTGAAAAAATTGAAGCCGAAAACTTCAAAGAAATAAACAATAAACATCGTGTTGCATGGATAAAAACAATTTTATACAACTCGATATTTTTTCCTATTGCTGATATTATTTCTTCGATTACTTTGGGATTGGTTGTGGTTTATGGCGGATTTAAAATTTTAAACGGAGATCATTTTACAACTTTCGGAGATTTATTTTCTTATACAATGTTCATTGGAATGTTGTTTAACCCTTTACGTCAAATTGCGGATAAATTTAATGAGATGCAATTAGGAATGATTGCGGCCAATCGCGTTTTTGATATTATTGACACACAGGATCATATTCAGGACACAGGTACTCTTGAAGCGCCAATTTTTAATGGAAGTATCGAATTTGCAGCAGTTCGTTTTAGTTATATTCCCGAAGAAGAAGTTATTAAAGGTATTGATTTATCTGTCGCTGCCGGACAAACAGTTGCGATTGTTGGTTCGACCGGAGCCGGAAAATCGACAATTATTAATTTATTGAATCGCTTTTACGAAATAAACAGCGGAACGATTTTTATTGACGGTCATAATATTGAGAATTATACTCTGGCTTCTTTACGAAAACAAATTGCCGTCGTTCTACAAGATGTGTTTTTATTTGCTGATACTATATACAATAATATTACTTTACACAATCCGGAAATTACGCGCGAAAAAGTTCTGGACGCAGCCAAAAAAATTGGTGTACATGATTTCATTATGAGCTTGCCCGATAATTATGATTTTGATGTAAAAGAGCGTGGTGTTATGCTTTCATCCGGGCAACGTCAGTTAATTGCTTTTTTACGTTCGTATGTGAGCAATCCAAGTATTTTGATTTTGGATGAAGCTACTTCTTCTATCGATAGCTATTCTGAAGAATTAATCCAGCGTGCTACAGAAACGATTACAAAAGGCAGAACCTCTATCATTATCGCGCACCGATTGGCTACAATTGTAAACGCAGATAAAATTGTGGTAATGGATAAAGGATTAATTGTAGAACAGGGAACACATCAGGAATTACTCAATAAAACCGATGGTTACTACAAAAATCTTTATGATTCGCAATTTTCAGTGGCTAATTAGCCTGACGAAATTACCTATATTCTTAACTCTCAAAATCGTACAAACATTTAAATGCTAAAAATACGATTACTCATTATATTTATGGAAAAATGAATTTTACATAACTCAACAATACTATTTGTTTCTTACAAATAAATAAGTAAGTTTGAGGAATAAATATCATTTTAAAAAAAATACCATGAGAAAAAAATTACTTATTACCGTTTTATTTTTAGCCTTTTCGGTTAATGCATTCTCCATGCAAATTTTCATAAAAACTTTGACTGGAAAGGTCATAACAATTGAGGCTGAATGTTCAGATACTATTGATAACATTAAGCAAAAAGTATTTGAGAAAGAAGGAATTCCGGTCGAGTGCCAAAGGTTAATATTTGCAGGAAAACAACTTGAAGATGGTAGGACATTATGTGATTATAACATTCAAAAAGAAAGTACCATACATATGGTTATAAGTAATCCATGTCCTAATTCTAATTAATCTTTCCTAAAAAAAGGTGACGATGTAGTTAAATACTTTTTTAAAACTGGATTTTAATATACTTATTATTCGGTTTCACATTCACTAAAGAAAACAAAAAACATTACTCTAAAAGTGTAAGTTTAAAAATAATGGGGTTTAACTTTTAATTTAAAGTTGAAACCCATTATTTTTAAACATAGTTAAAAACCGGATCAAAACTTGATTACTGAACAAGAAACATATCAGGAATTACTCAATAAACCCGATGGTCCCTACAAAAATCTTTATGATTCGCAATTCTCGGTAGCAAACTAGGATTTGTAATGCTAAAAAAATTCTTAAAAAAGTTAAAATAGCGTTATAGGAATCATAAATGTAATATCTGATGGAAATTATGTAACTGCATTGGTTTTTGATTTTTTTATATTTGAGAATATATAAATCAAATGTAAAAGAATATGCCACAAAACAGATTTTATCCAGACGAACAGTTTAAAGAAATAGAAATAAACGCCTCATTACAACTTCGATATGCCATTTCAAACAGAGGACGTCTAATCAGTTTTTCTGACGAAATAGAAAACGGAAGAATCTTAAAAGGAGGATTAAGCGATGGCTATCCAACTTTTAGATTTAAGATTAAAAAAGACGATAAAATTGTCAACAAGTACCTGTTTTTATACAAATTAGTTGCTCAATATTTTATTCCAAAACAATCAGAAGATCAAACGTATGTTTTACATCTTGATTACAACAGAAGTAATGATGATGTGAAAAATTTGCGCTGGGCAACAAAAGCCGAAATGATGGCACACAGCCGTAAAAGTCCGCGTGTTATTCAGGCAAAAAAGAACCTGATCGAACACAATCTAAAAGCCGACGGAAGAAAATTAACCACCACAAAAGTGATGTTAATTAAAAAAATACTTGCCAGACCAGAACAAAAAACACGCCTTAAAATGATCGCAAAACAATTCGGCGTAAGCGAAATGCAAATACGACGTATTGCGAGTGGAGAAAATTGGGGACACGTGAAGGTTTAATTATTAATTGTGAATTATTAATTAATTGTCACTCTGAGCGGAGTCGAAGAGCTTTCCAAATTACAAGGGCTTCGACTCCGCTCAGCCTGACATCGATTTAAGATTTCACTCTAAACAAAGTCGAAGAGCTTTTCAATACGAAAGCTCTTCGACTTTGTTTATTTCAGGAAACACATACTTTGAGTTTTAGCTTATCAATCTCGATTTTCAATTCATAATTCATAATTTACAATTAACAATTATACCGTTCTCTGTGAAAAAGGTCAAAATCAGTATGTCTAAAAATAAAATTTAAAGGCTATTTTAAAATAAATCCTTAAATTCGCAATCACAAATAACAAGAGAAATCGAAAAATGAGTTTCGGAATTATAAACTTCATTTTCGGTAGTAATACTAAAAACAAAAAAAATGAAATACGACGTTATTGTTTTAGGAAGTGGTCCTGGCGGATATGTAACAGCAATTAGAGCTTCACAATTGGGCTTTAAAGTAGCTGTAGTTGAAAAAGAAAGCCTTGGTGGTGTATGTTTAAACTGGGGATGTATCCCAACAAAAGCATTATTAAAATCAGCTCAGGTTTTTGATTACTTAAAACACGCTTCTGATTACGGATTAAAAGTCTCTGAATTCGATAAAGATTTTCCTGCAGTGGTTCAACGTAGCCGTAGTGTTGCTGACGGAATGAGTAAAGGAGTTCAATTTTTGATGAAAAAAAATAAAATTGACGTTATCGAAGGTTTCGGAAAACTAAAACCAGGTAAAAAACTTGACGTTACAGATAAAGACAATAAAGTAACTGAATATAGCGCTGATCACATCATCATCGCAACCGGAGCTCGCTCTCGTGAGTTACCAAACTTACCACAAGACGGTGTAAAAGTAATTGGTTACCGTCAGGCAATGACATTACCAACGCAGCCAAAATCTATGATTATTGTAGGTTCAGGAGCAATTGGAGTTGAATTTGCTCACTTTTACAACTCAATGGGAACTGATGTAACTATTGTAGAATTTATGCCAAACATTGTACCAGTTGAAGACGAAGACATTTCGAAACAAATGGAGCGTTCAATGAAAAAAGCTGGTGTAAAAATCATGACGAATTCATCTGTAGAGAAAATTGATACTACAGGAACTGGTGTAAAAGCAACTGTAAAAACAGCAAAAGGAGAAGAAATTCTTGAAGCTGATATCGTACTTTCGGCAGTTGGAATCAAAACAAACATTGAAAATATTGGTTTAGAAGAAGTTGGAATCGCTGTTGACAGAGATAAAATCCTTGTAAACGCTTACAACGCAACTAATATTCCAGGATACTACGCAATTGGAGACGTTACTCCGGGTCAGGCTTTGGCTCACGTAGCTTCTGCAGAAGGAATTAACTGTGTAGAAAAAATTGCTGGTTTACACGTAGACCCAATCGATTACGGAAACGTACCGGGTTGTACTTACGCAACTCCTGAAATCGCTTCTGTAGGTTTGACTGAAAAACAAGCTAAAGAAAAAGGATACGAATTAAAAATTGGTAAATTCCCATTCTCAGCTTCAGGAAAAGCAAAAGCGGCTGGTGCTGCAGACGGATTTGTAAAAGTAATCTTCGATGCAAAATACGGAGAATGGTTAGGATGTCACATGATTGGTGCCGGAGTTACAGATATGATTGCTGAGGCAGTTGTAGCTCGTAAACTGGAAACTACAGGTCATGAAATCCTTAAATCTATTCACCCTCACCCTACAATGAGTGAGGCAGTTATGGAAGCTGTTGCAGATGCTTACGGCGAAGTAATTCACTTGTAATATTAAACCGTTTTACGGTTATATATAATTTTCAATTTAAAAATCCGATTTGTGAAAACAAGTCGGATTTTTTATTGTTAAAATCCAGACCATTTATACAAATTATTTTATCTTGTAGTTAAAATAGATTTACAACTAAAATTCTAAATTATATTATGGAAGAAACACCAGTATTCTTTGCCGATGGAGAAAACCCAAAAATGATCGAAGCCTTTAAAAAAGCACAAGAAACCTTTAAATATTTCTGGAGAGAACTCTCTTGGGAATATCGCCGAATAGTGCCGGGACTTGATGTTGCCTGCGTAAAATTGGCCTTCACACAAGAAATAGATAATGAAACTGTAGTCGAACACATGTGGATTAACGATATCAACTTTGATGGCGAAAAAATATACGGCATTTTAGTCAACGATCCCAATGAGCTAACCAATGTAGAGAACGGAGATGAAGTCGAAATTCCGATAAATCAAATTAGCGATTGGTTATTTGCAACCCGCGGAAAAACATATGGAGGTTTTACGATACAAGCCATGCGATCTGAAATGAGTGAAACCGAAAGAGCAGAACATGATGAAGCCTGGGGTATGGATTTTGGCGATTATGATGACATTCTAGTTGCTTTTGAGCAAAAGGAAAAACCTGAAAACCTAATAGAACACCCTATGAGTATAAACATGAAAGAAAGTCTTTTAGAGTTTATAAAAAATAATCCAAATGAAGTAATCAGCAAAGATGAGCTGGGATATACTTTTTTACACCGCGAAACAATTGCAGGAAATAGTACTTCGGTTGAAGTTTTAATAGAGTCCGGAGCCGATATTAATGCAAAAACTATCCATGGCAAAACCCCATTAGATTTTGCAAAGCAACTCAACTGGCAGCATTTAATTCCACTTTTATCATAACTTTAAAATCCGATTTGCGAAACAAGTCGGATTTTTTATTAAAAACGTATTAAGAAATCTAAAAATATCAGAATCTACAAACTTAGTAATTCAGAATCTTAGAATCTTTATGATGGCGTGTCCCTCCGGGTCGGGCTATTCACTACAAGTCCTCGCACTTCCTTCGTCAGGCTGTGGGCTTTTCGTTGCTATCCCTCACGCAAACCCGTTTTCATAAAACATTTATTTTCAATTGTTTTTTATAATAAAATTTGATTATTTTAGCTTGTGTATTAAAATCATAAACAACTGTAAATTAATCAAATAAACAACATATTGAGAAGGTGTAATCCCTACGGGATAATTATATATGGAAATATGATTTTGCTACCAATATGTAAATCCTAACGATTATCTCAAATTGATTTATTATTTTTTTGTTTTTTGTTTTATTTTAAACAGGCAAATCTTCAATATATATGACTGATTATTTATAATTGATTAATTTATTATTTTAAAAAAAATCTTCAACATATATCTCGGAGAGATTACATATTGGTAGTAGAAACCAGAATCAATTAACCATGAACACAACCATACAGGATTACAATAATTCGCAAAATAGTTCAGACAAGGAAATCTGCAATCAATTAGCAAATATTATCGATAAAAATTTACCCGATGCCGAAAACAAAATCTGGCATGCGCATCCGGTTTGGTTTCTTGACGGAAATCCAATTGTGGGATACAGCAAATTAAAAGATTCTGTTCGTTTACTTTTCTGGAGTGGTCAATCTTTTGACGAAGAAAAACTATCAAACGAAGGTTCTTTTAAAGCAGCAGAATTTCGCTATACCTCATCGGAACAAATTATTGAAGAAGATGTAAAACGCTGGCTCGAAAAAGCAAGAGAAATTCAATGGGATTATAAAAATTTAGTCAAGCGTAAAGGAGTTTTGATACGGCTAAAATAAAAAAAGCCTGTCATTTTTATTTAGAATTTCAATTCAATCAAGCGATACAAAAGCATATATTTTAATAACTTTATAACCAAATTGCAAAGTTATGAGAGAAATATATATTGTCGAATTCCCATCAAATTTAGGCTTAAAAGAACCTCACCCAGGAAAAGAACCCGGTGTAAAACGTTTGCCAGATTGGTTTCAAAGACATAATTTGCATAAAATACTCGATCCTGAAAATACCCTTAGACTCGATCCTCCAAAATATAACAATACAAAAGATTCTGAAACGCAAATTCTAAACGCAAATTCATTAATAGAATACGCTCGTGAACAAGCTTATCTCGTAAATAATCTACTCACCCGAAATAAATTTCCTTTTATACTTGGCGGTGATTGCAGCATTCTTTTAGGGTCTGCAATTGCATTGAAACAAAAAGGCAATTATGCTCTATTTTATCTTGACGGACATACTGATTTTATGGATATTTCCTTATCAGAAACCGGTGGCGTTGGCGGAATGGCCGCATCTATTGTAACAGGAAACGGACATGAAAAACTAACTAATATTTTAAACTTATCACCTTATATAAAAGAAGAAAACCTTTGGTGCGTAGGCAACCGAGAATATGACGATGAATATGAAAATGAAATACGAAATTCGTCTGCAACTTATATTAGCCTAAAAGATTTGCGAGAAAAAGGAATTTCAAATTGTACGGCAGCATTTCTTTCAGAAGTTGAAAACAAGAATCTGGATGGCTTTTGGCTTCATATAGATGTGGATGTTCTCAATGATACTATCATGCCTTGTGTTGACAGCCGCACGCCGGATGGTTTAACTTATGATGAGTTTAATGAACTTACCTCCTATTTATTTCAAAGTAAAAAACTTTGCGGACTCGAAATAACCATTCTGGATCCTGATTTAGATACCACCGGAAAATACACCAAAGATTTTGTAGATAATATTACACATACCTTCAACTTGTCTCAAAAAAACCAATTCTAAATACAAATTTGTTTGCCATTAATTGTTCATCTGAAATATTAACGCTTTAGTATAAAATTACTGAATATTTTATAACAATAAAGTGGTAATTTTGCGGCACCAAATCTAAATCTTAGCCTAAGATGAAAAAAATAATACTCCTTGTTACAATTGCATTGCTGTTGCCCGCCAGCTTTTTTGCCCAAACAAAAAAAGAAGCACAATCGAGTTCAGAAACACAAAACATTTTTGCAAAATCATACGATAACGTTAATGATTTTGAGAAAATATTAACTCCAGCTCAAATAACTGCTTTAAACACCACTCTTAAAACATTTGAGAAAAGGAGACTTTATAAATTTATCATTGTAACTACTTCTTCTATAAAACCTTATACAGATTTATATGAGTATTCTCAAAATTTAGATAAATACCTCAACAGTAGCTTAAAAATGCAGCCTACAATTTTAATACTTTTGAGTAAAGAATTAAGACAGATTCAAATTTTAGGAGAAGATTCTATACGCTACAAACTAAGTGACGATCAGACAAAAGAAATAATTAGCAGTTTTGCCGTACCGGAATTTAAAAAAGGAGATTATTATAAAGGTTTGGAAAGCGCTGTAAGTGAATTAATAAAAAAGCTGGAATAATATTCTAATCTTTTAATCAAATATCAAATCCGATTTGCGAGAGCAAGTCGGATTTTTTTTACCTATTATTTCAGGAATCCCATCCTTTATATGATAAAATTTACATTTCAAAAATGACAAAATAATCACAGTAAAATCAAATAAAAAATTATATTTTTTATTTCAAAAAACTATATATTGTCATTCATTAATGATAAAACAGATAGGCATGACATTAGAAGAGTACAAAAAAGAATTTTCAGATGACGACGCTGTTGGGTGGTTATCAATAGATAAAGAATTTGAAACTCTTTATCCTGGTCAGGAACCAAAACATTTTGCTCCCGCAATCAGCTATATGCTTGGAGGAGAACATCCGCTTGACGGAGTAAGTTTTTATGAAAGCAAAAAACAAACTGATCACTATCATTTTGTAACTTATGGTTTCTCTGAATTATATTATAACGAAGAAAAATTAGACAGCGAGTTTAGCAAATGGGGATTTGAAATTACGTTTAGGCTCAAGCCGTTTGAAGAAGATAATGGAAATCCAAGCTGGGTAATTGCGTTGCTGCAAAATATTGCCAAATATGTATTTGACAGTGGTAATTGGTTTGAAGAATATCATTATATGCCTGCAAATGGCCCTATAAGACTAGATACAGAAACTGATATTACTGCATTGTTATTTGTATCAGATCCTGAAATTCCAAAAAAGCAAACACCGCATGGTGAGGTTTCATTTTTACAAATAGTCGGAATAACTTCTGCAGAATATGAAAACTTAAAAGAACATCCGGAAAAAGTGGAAGAATTAGTTGCCAAATTAAAAGAAAACAATCCTTTACTGATTACTGATCTAACCAGAAAGTAATTCAATCCTTAAAATAAGTCAAATCCTGTTTGTTAAACAAACAGGATTTTTTTATATTATTTAATCATCTTATGTTATTTGAGATTAAATTATCCTTCAGATTAAAAACATTTAACTAGAAAAAACAGTTAAATAATATTCAAAAGATATTGTGGCTTTATTATAAAAATTATCTTTGCTAAATAAATTTTAACAAGTATTGTATTTCAAATTATAAAGCAAAAGAAAAAATGAAAACAAAAATTTTAGCACTGGCCTTTCTTGTACTTTCGATAGCAGGATGCAAGAAAAATGATCTAAACACTGAATCTATTGAAAGTAACAAAAATTTAGAACCTTTAGAAAGATTAACTCAGGGAAATCAAAGATTTTTAGACGAAAAATCAATTCATCCACATCAAAACAAACAATCTGTTTTAGATAATCAAGATGGGCAAAAGCCATTTGCGGTTGTTGTAACTTGTTCAGACAGCAGAGTTTCGCCAGAAATTGTATTTGATCAGGGAATTGGAGACTTATTTGTTATAAGAAATGCAGGAAATCTAATTTCTGATATTGATATGGGCAGTATTGAATATGCCATAGAACATCTGGACACAAAAATGGTTGTTATATTAGGTCATACAGAATGTGGAGCAATTAAGGCTTATATTAATGACAAAGATGGTGCATATAAAAAGCACTTTAATCACATTGATAATATTGTAGAAACTATTTCTCAGGAAAATGAAGAAATTGAGGCTGATAAAACAAAACCTAAGGCAACTAATTATCTTGGAGCAATTGATGCCAATATCAAACATTCGACAAAATTGATACAGGATAATCCAATTGTAAAAGAACATAATATTAAAATTGTATCAATGCGATATGATGTTCATACGGGAAAAGTTTCTCAATTGTAAAAAGTACATCGTTAATAAATCTGCCGAAAAACCTAAATAATAGTGTTACTTTATTTAAGTTTTTCGGCTATTTTATTTATCAAAATGAAAAAAGTTATAAAATACTTTCTCGAAACCAAAAGGTTGCTTATATTTGCAACCTAATGATTGCGTAATTAAATTCCTTTTCCATGAAACGAGATATATTCCAGGCCATTGCCGACCCGACACGCAGAGCTATTTTAGTTTTAGTTACTAGTCAGGCTCTTACTCCAAATGCAATTGCAGAACAATTTGACACTACGAGGCAGGCGGTTTCTAAACATATTAAAATTCTTAATGAATGTGAATTATTAGAACAGCACAAAGCTGGAAGAGAAATTTATTACCAATTAAAAATTGACAAAATGAAAGAAATTGATAAATGGCTCGAACAATTTAAAGAACATTGGGAAAACCGTTTTAATCAATTAGATCAAGTATTAATTAATCTAAAATCTTTAAAAAAATGAAATCAAATCTTTTAATGAACTTTTCTGTAGATAAGGAAAATAGCACGGTTAATGTAAAACGAGAATTTAATGCGCCAATTTCTGATGTTTGGTCTGCATGGACAGAACCTGAAATTCTGGATCAATGGTGGGCTCCTGCCCCATGGAAATCCAGAACTAAAAAAATGAATTTTAAAGAAGGCGGACAAAGATTATATGCCATGGTTGGACCTGAAGGTGAAGAGCATTGGGCTTTGGCAGATTTTACTTCGATAACGTCTAAAACAAATTTTAAATATCTGGATGCATTTTGCGATAGCGAAGGTAATTTAAATGTAGATTTTCCACGTTCTGACTGGGATGTAAGTTTTGATGAGCAAAATGGCTCAACCTTTGTTAATATTGCTATCAAACATGAAAACCTTTCAGATTTAGAAAAAATCATCGAAATGGGCTTCAAAGAAGGATTTACAATCGCAATGGAAGGGTTGGATAAAATATTCGAAGCCAAAAAATAACAAGGAAAAACAATCACTTTTATTTGTATTTTCGTTTTAAATAATAGCGCCTAAATTTGAATTCAAAATTAGGCGCTATTTTAATAACTAATCTAAAACCAAATGCATCTAAATAGTAATAGAATCTGTATTCGAAATTTAAAAGATTCAGATTTAAATGATTTCTTTTCCTACCGATCAAATCCGGAAATTACCAAATATCAAGGTTTTGACATCATGACAATCGGGCAATGCAAAGATTTTATAGATTCTCAAAAAGATATGCAATTTGGCAAAGCCGGCGAATGGGTTCAATACGCAATAGAAGATCTCGAAACTAACAGATTAATTGGCGATTGCGCTATTAAACTCGACGATTATGATGTTAGAATTGCTCAGATCGGAATTACAATTTCCCATGAATTTCAACAAAAAGGATATGCAAAAGAAACGATGAAAACGATTCTGGATTTTCTTTTTTCTATTGAAGATTTTCATCGTGTTGTAGAAATTGTAGATGCTGAAAATAAAGCTTCGATACAACTTCTGGAAAGTTTAGGTTTTAAAAAAGAAGGTCATTTTGTCGAAAATATTTTCTTTAAAGGAAAATGGGGAAGCGAATTTCAATACGCCATGCTAAAATCAGAATACAATAACAAATGAAAATCAACTATGAATATTCTAATTGTTTACAGCCATCCAAGTGAAAAATCATATACATTTCAGATTCTGCAAAAACTGAAAAAGGAAATAAACAAGCAAAACTGGAATCTCCAAATTTCTGATTTATATGCTATGAATTTTCAAAGCGATATGTCGGCAGAAGAATATGAAAGAGAAGGATTTGCAAAAACCAATCTTCCCATTTCTGCTGATGTTTTAGCAGAACAGGATAAAATTGAAAAGGCAGATTGTATTATTTTCCTATATCCGGTTTGGTGGAGCGATTGTCCGGCAAAATTAAAAGGCTGGTTCGACCGCGTATACTCGGTTGGATATGCTTACGGACAAAATGAAACTTCAAAAAAAATGAAAGCAATTCCGCTTGGACTTGTGATTTGTACCGCCGGACATCCAAATGAATTTCTTGAAGAAATAAATATGGCGCAAAGTATGCAAACAATAATGCTCGACGATCGTTTAGGAAAAAGATTCGAAAACAAAGAAATGGTAATTTTGGGCGGAACTCTTGAATTGGAAAAAGTTATGGAAAAACATTTTTTGCAAATTGAAGATGTTGTGAAGAGAATTAAACAAATTGTGATTTAACCGCAAAGATCTTTTTTTGTCATTTCGATCCCGAAGCTTCGGGATCGAAATGATAAGATTGAGATAAACACTAGACAATCTAAATCTGAACTCTAAAATCTAAAATCATATTTAAATGACAATACAAGAAATCATCGACCTGCAAATGTTAGCTTTTAACAACAGAGATATAAAAAGCATGATAGCTTTATATGCAGACAATACCAAAATTTACAATTTTTCAGATCATTCGTTAGCTATAAACAGCAAAAAAGAATGCGAAGAAATGTTTATCAAACTATTTGAACAATCTCCTGATTTGAATGCTGAAATTATAAAAACCATCTTTTTTAATAATAAAGCTATTGTTCATGAATATGTTTCAGGAAGAAGTGGCAGCAATGAAAAAAAAGAGCAAGTGGTTATTTTTGAAATTGAAGGTCAAAAAATAAGCAGAATGGATATTATAAGATAGTAAACTTTATTTCTTATAAAACAAAACCTCTAATCTAGCCCCGATGGGAGCGGTATCCTTTTTCCTGCTTCTTTAGCAGGAAAAAGATAAAGCGGACAGCGGGACGAGTGGTTCTGATGAAAATGATATTTCTGCTCCTGAAAAATTAAATTTAAATTCCAAAATTTAAATTCCAAATTCCAAAAATCTACAATCTACAATCTACAATCTACAATCTACAATCTACAATCTGAACTCTAAAATCTAAAATTACAATCTGTCTTAAATCGCCCTTTAACTTGTCTCATAACAACCCTAAGTTATTGATTTTTAGAAAGTATATTTGTTATATAACTTTCTAAACTACACAAAATGAGTGCACAAGATTTTACCACAAGCATAATAGTAGATCAATCTCCCGAAGAAGTTTTTAATGCCGTTACCAACGTTCGCGGATGGTGGTCTGAACAAATTGAGGGAAATGCAGCGAAACAAAATGATGAATTTAACTATCATTATGAAGATATTCATCGCTGTAAAGTCAAATTGACTGAAGTGATTCCGAACCAGAAAATTGTCTGGCTAATAGAAGATAATTATTTTAAGTTTACAGAAGATGAAACGGAGTGGACGAATACAAAACCAACTTTTGAAATTTCAGCAAAAGACGGTAAAACACAGCTTCGTTTTACCCATTTTGGTTTGGTTCCGGATTATGAATGTTTTGACATTTGCAGAGATTCCTGGACAAATTACATTCAGAATAGTTTAAAAAAATTAATTACTACAGGAAAAGGCGAGCCAAATGGCAAAGACAAACCCCGAACAGAGAATGAAAGAAAACTGAGTGCAAATATCTAATAATAAACCAACTAAAAAATATCAGATCAACATTAAATGTCGTAGAGAAGTATGATATTTTTTATATATACTAATGATTTTTACCGCAGAGAACGCTAAGTTTTTATCTAATAGTATTTTTAGAAAACACAGAGTTCGCAAAGCTAAATGAATACAAAGCTTTGCGAACTCTGTGTTTTTTTATAAACCTAATAACAAAAAGAATTTAAAAATTAGGCGTTGCTATCGGTAAAATCAAGCCTGAAGATCTATAACTTTACTAAATGAAAAAAGTTGGACTTGTAGGCGGAATCAGTTGGGTTTCGACAATTGATTATTACAAATTAATAAATGAAGGCGTAAACAAAAAACTGGGCGGATTGCAATTTGCAGAATGCCTGATTTATTCTTTGAATTTTGGCGATATTCAGGGAAAAACCTGGGCAAACTCGTATGAACTTTTACTAAATGCCTGCTTAAGTTTACAAAAAAGCGGTGTTGATGCCATTGTACTTTGTGCCAATACAGCACACATCTATGCCGATCAAATTGAAAAAGAAATTAAATTACCATTAATTCATATTGGAACTGAAACGGCAAAAGCTATAACAAAAGAAAAAATTACTACAGTTGGGCTTTTAGGAACTTCATTTTCTATGGAAATGGATTTTTATAAAGACCGTCTAAAAAGCTTTGGCCTAAATGTACTTATACCGGAAAAACAAGAGACGAGAGATTATATACAACATGTTCTGAAAGAAGAATTAGGAAGAGGAATTATAAATCCTGATTCTAAACAAAACTATATTAAAATAGCCAACGAACTCATTGCTCGTGGCGCAGAAGGTGTTATTCTGGGCTGTACCGAAATTCCTTTATTAATAGACCAATCTCATTTTTCGGTTCCTGTTTTTGATACTACAAAAATACATTCTGAAGCTATTGTGAACTTTATTATATCGTAAATTAAGAGGCTAATAAATCTACCTCTTTTTATAATTCAAAAAGGTTAATTTCATAACTTAGTTAGCTTTTTAAATTGACAAGTCATGACTAAGAAATATATTGCACGGGAGTTTTTAAAACTCGCTGCAAAAGGGCATTCCCACGAAGCATTCCGACTTTATGTTGGCAAAAATTTTAAACATCACAACGCCTATTTCAAAGGCAATGCCGATACTTTAATGCTGGCAATGGAAGAATCTGCCAGAACAAACCCAAATAAGATTTTTACAATTCATCATATTTTACGAGATGAAAATCTGGTTGCGGTACATTCGCATGTCAAACAAAATTCATCAGATTTAGGCGCGGCGGTTGTTCATATTTTTAGATTTGAATCGGATAAAATAGTCGAACTTTGGGATTTAGGACAGCCTATTCCAAAAGAAACGATTAACGAAAACGGAATGTTCTAGCTTTTTCTATTTTTTTACACAGATTTAACTCAAAACTCATAATTCATAATTAATAACTCCTAACTTCAAAATGAACTCTATTTCCAGAATTTTATCTTTATTATTTTTCGCTTTTTTACTTTCCAACTGCAATTCGTTTGCACAAAAAAAAGATGATTATTCTACTAAAATAGACAGTTTCATTAAAGTTGCTGACCCCAAGTTTAATGGTGTAATTCTTATTTCTAAAAATGGAAAAACGTTGTACAATAAAGCACATGGTTTTACTAATTTTGAAACTAAAAAACCTATAACGATCAACAGCCAATTCGAAATTATGTCGAACAGCAAACTAATTGCTGCCGTTTTGGTTTTATTAGAAGTTGAGAAAGGAAAAATTAATTTACAGGATCCAATCAAAAAATACCTTCCTGAACTTACCAAAAGCTGGGCAGATTCTGTTACGGTTCATCAACTTTTAAATCATACACACGGAATTGTGGATATCAATAAACCTCTGGAATTTAAACCCGGAACTAATTTTCATTACGGAAATACAAGCTACAGTCTTCTTGGTCAGATTGTTGAGCATACTTCGAATAAAAGTTACAGCGAAGTGGTCAATGCACTTTTCAAAAAACTTCAAATGAAGAATACTTTTGCTTATAATCCAGACAAAATTCAAAATCTGACTACTGGATACATCAATAATAAAAACACATACGAATCTGTCAAAAAAACACTTATAACACCTGAAAATTTAGGTGCAGATGGAATTATTTCGACGGTAAACGATTTAGCAATCTGGAACAATAATCTTCATAAAGGAAAAATTCTAAAACCAGAATCCTATCAATTGCTCATAAAACCGACTGCACAATCACAACATAATTTCTTCGGAAAAGAAAAAGAAGGTTACGGTTACAGCATTCGAATTATCGAAAAAGAATCTGTAAAATATATTGGACATACGGGACTTGGCGATGGATTTTCTTCTGTAAATTTGTATTTTCCGGAAAGTGATGTGAGTCTGATCGTTATGGAAAACCAGATGAATGAAAGTTCAGATTTGTTTTATGCTTCTGAATTTAAGATCAAAAACATATTACTTAAAAGCGATTTATTGCGTCAAAAATAAAACGTCATGGCAAAAAATAAAACTACACAAACAGAAACCAGCGTTACCGATTTTATAAACGCTGTTGAAGATGATACAAAAAGAAACTACTCTTTTGAACTCATTACAATAATGCAAAAACAAACGGGTTTCGACGCCAAAATATGGGGGCCAAGTATTATTGGTTTCGGTAGTTATCATTATAAATATGACAGCGGACATGAAGGCGATGCACCGCTTGTTGGATTTTCGCCAAGAAAAGATGCTTTTTCCTTTTACGCCTGTTTAACAGATGAAAATAAAGAAGAACTGCTTCCTAATTTTGGCAAACACAAAGTAGCGAAAGCTTGTGTTTATTTTAAAAAACTAGCAGATATTGATCCTGAAATTCTAAAAAAAATGATTTCACTTTCGGTTAAAAACTTAAATACATTATACCCCTCAAATTAAAAATCATGGTCATTACGCTACTAATTATTTTACTTTCCGTTGTTATGTATTTTTTATTACATCCAAGGTTTGGAAAAAGACCTTCCGGTGAAAGACTGGCTCTAATACAAAAGTCACCTCAATATAAAAACGGAAAATTTGAAAATAACTCTTTTACGCCTGAACTTGCCGAAGGTTATGGTTATTTTGATATTTTAAAGCAATTCTTCTTTAAAAAAGTAGACCGAAAAATTCCGACTGATATTATTCCTTCTGTAAAAACCAATTTACATGAAATCTCGTTAGATCAGGATATTATGGTTTGGTTTGGGCATTCGTCATATTACATTCAGCTTTCAGGAAAACGATTTTTAATTGATCCTGTTTTCAGCGGCAACGCCTCGCCTATTTACGGCACTACAAAAGCGTTTCAGGGAACTGATATTTACACCGTTGATGATATTCCGGAAATTGATTATTTGTTGATAACGCACGATCATTATGACCATTTAGATTATAAAACCATCATGCAATTGAAACCGAAAATTAAAAAAATAATCACCGCACTTGGCGTTGGTTCTCATTTTGAATTTTGGAAATTTCCTGTCGAAAATATCATCGAAAAAGACTGGCATGAAAAAATAACATTAGATCAGAATCTAACGCTATATACAACGCCGTCAAGACATTTTTCTGGCAGAAGCATTAAGCGTTGTAATACACTTTGGACTTCTTTTGTTTTAGAAACCAAAGATTTTAAAATGTATTTGGGCGGCGACAGCGGTTACGATTCTCATTTTAAGCAAATTGGAGAACAATTTGGCCCGTTTGACATTGCACTTATCGACAATGGTCAATATAATCCAGCATGGAAATACATTCATAATTTGCCTGAAGACGTAATAAAAGCCATGAAAGATCTGAACGCAAAAAGAGTATTTCCGGTGCATTCGTCAAAATTTGCATTAGCATTGCATCCTTGGGATGAACCTCTTATAAAAGTAACAGAATTGAATGCCAATTCAGAAAATCCAATTCCGTTAATTACACCAATGATTGGAGAAAAAGTCGAATTGAAAAATGAAAAACAGGAATTTAAACAATGGTGGAAGGGAGTTAATTAAAAATTTTAGATTGCAGATTTTTAATCCCTTGAAACGCAAAGTTGTCACAATTTTTATCATTCTGAAGAACAAGGAATCTTGACAAATAACCCGACAAAGATGGAGTTTTCTTAAACAGAATAACAAATATTATAATTAAAGAATATGAAACTAAAATTTCTCTTTTTCGCAATATCCTTTCTCACAGCAATTCATGTTTTTTCTCAAAACACCTACGTTTTTCTGGGATCATACAACAAAAACAAAGAAGCAGAATCGATACAAGTATTTCAATTAGATACTTTAAACGGAAAACTGACGAAGATAACTGCAGCAAAAAACGTTATTAATCCATCATATTTAACGGTATCTCCAAACGGAAAGTACGTTTACGCCTGTACGGAAACGAAAACGCCAAACGATGGAAATGTGAGCAGTTTTGAATTTAACGCTGAAAATAAAACGCTGACATTTTTAAACAAACAAAAAAGCGGCGGAGAAAACCCGGTTTATGTTTCGGTTCATAAAAATGGAAAATGGCTCGTAAATGCCAATTATACAGAAGGAAGTGTTTCGGTTCATCTATTATTAGAAAATGGAAAAATCGATTCGCTTGCGCAGAATTTTCAATATAGCGACGGAAGCGTTCATAAAGAAAGACAAACCCGTTCGCACGTGCATTCGGCTGTGTTTTCTCCGCAATTTGATTATCTCTTTTTACCTGATTTAGGTGCCGATAAAATTCGTTGTTACGGTTTTGATGAAACCCAAAAAAAGCCTTTAACCGAAACCAAAAATCCGTTTACAAAAACAGATTTAGAAGCCGGGCCAAGACATTTTACTTTTCACCCAAATCAAAAATTTGGTTATTGTATTGAAGAAATAGCTGGCGCAATCAGCGTTTATCAATATGAAAACGGAACTTTACAAAAAATACAGCGCATCAACACGCATCCTGATAAAATCAAAGAAGGTTTTGAAAGTTCTGATATTCATATTTCGCCAGACGGAAAATTTCTGTATGCCACAAATCGCGGTAAAGAAAACAATATTGCTATTTTTTCTATTGATGAAAATGGACTTTTAACAAACATTGGTTATCAATCGACTTTAGGAAAACATCCCAGAATTTTTGCTATTGATGAAAACGGAAAATTTCTGATCGCCACAAATGTTATTTCAGGAAACGTGATTGTTTTTAAAAGAAATTCAATAACAGGATTACTTAAAAAAGTGGGTAAAGAAGTTAAAATGGAGAACGTTTCCTGTGTGCAAATAAAAAGGATTTGATGTGTCATTGCGAGGAACTAAGCAATCTAACCTGCTGTATCGACAAAAGTTTACAATAGCTTAATTTTGCACGCGGATGACACGGATTCGCAAGCGAAAACACGGATTAAGGCGGATTTTATCTCCATTTTGTCATCCTGACGAAGGAAGGGTCTCCGTAAGAAACTCCACAAAATATGTCGCCAATCTTTGTCGATTTCAGGATGTGATTTCTCCTTTCGTCGAAATGACAAACTTTGTAAAAAAACTTTTAATTAGAGCAAATTAGTGCAATTCGTGGCAAAAAAATAAAAAATATGACAACATTCTATTTACAACCAGAAGTTTTAGAAAACGACATTATAAAATTAATTCCGCTGCAGGAAAATCATTTTGAAGAACTTTTTAAAGCAGCTTCCGATCCTTTAATCTGGGAACAATATCCTATAAAAGACAGATATAAAATTGAAGTTTTTAAACCTTTTTTTGATGGCGCTATAAACTCAAACGGTGCCTTTTTAATCTTAGATAAAGTAACCAACGAAGTTATGGGAACAACCCGATTTTACGATTACAACACCGAAAAACAAAGTGTGGGAATTGGATTTACTTTTATTACCCGAAAATTTTGGGGCGGGCCTTATAACAAAGCTTTAAAAAAATTAATGATCGATTATGCTTTTGAGCATTTAAACTCGGTGATTTTTCATGTTGCAGAACAAAATTTCCGTTCGCAAAAAGCCGTTTTAAAGCTTGGAGCCGAAAAAATAAACGAAGTCAATTTTAATATGAATGGAGTTGATGTAATCCATTATGAATACGAATTAAAAAAATAATTAAATGAAAAGCATAACTGTTTTTTGCGGATCCAGTTTTGGAACCGAAGAAATTTATAAAGAACAAGCCGTTTTACTCGGACAAACTCTGGCAAAACAAAATATTAAATTAATTTACGGTGGTGCAAACGTAGGCTTGATGGGCGCTGTAGCCGATGGCGTTTTAAATGCCGGCGGAGAAGCAATTGGTGTTCTTCCTGATTTCTTAAGATCTAAAGAAATAGCACATTTGGGTCTTACCGAATTGATTTTTGTTGATAGCATGCACGAAAGAAAAACCAAAATGAACGACTTATGCGAAGGCGTTATTGCGCTTCCGGGTGGTTTTGGAACTCTGGAGGAACTTTTTGAAATGCTGACCTGGGCACAATTAGGTTTACACAAAAAACCAATCGCCATTTTAAACATCAACGGATTTTATGATTCTCTTATTGAATTAACCCAAACAATGGTTGAAAAAGGTTTATTGAAAGATGTTAATCAAAAAATGCTTTTGGTAAGTGATAATATTGATGATTTATTAAATCAAATGAAAAATTATACAGCACCAACTGTTGGAAAATGGATTGAGAAAAAAGAGTTGTAGTTATGATTTTTGAGTTATGAGTTATTTGCTTTGCTTTTAAAATTAAACAATTAGCCTTATATTTACATTTCAACTTTTACTCATTAACATATAACTTCTCACACATAACATCTAACTTCCAAAAGATGAAAACAGAAAATAATAAATTCGCAAAAGCCGAAATGCTGATTAGAAAACCTGTTTCAGAAGTTTTTCAGGCTTTTATTGATCCCGAAATCACCAGTAAATTTTGGTTTACAAAAGGTTCAGGAAAACTGAAACAAGATGAAAAAACAGAATGGACATGGGAAATGTATGGCTTTTCATTAATGGTTACTACACATGTTTTGCAGGAAAATAAAAAAATTGTGGTCGAATGGGGAAATCCTGATGAAAGCACTATAGTTGAATGGGTTTTTACGCCATTAAACGAAAATGAAACTTTTGTAAGCATCACCAATTCTGGTTTTAAAGGAGATACGGACAAAATAATCGATCAGGTTCGAAATTCTACCGAAGGTTTCACTTTGGTTTTAGCCGGAGCAAAAGCTTACTTAGAACACCATATTTTATTGAATCTTGTTTTAGACAGATTCCCGAAAGGTCTGGCATAAAAAAAGTTTCAAGTTTATTTTGTTTCAAGTTTCAAGTTCTCGCAGAACCTGAAACTTGAAACTTGAAACTAAAACAACAAAATATAAAAATGGATACGAAGAAACCCAAAAATATCGACGAATATATAGGCGGATTTCCAAATGAGGTTCAGGAAATTCTGGAGAAAATAAGAGAGACAATTCAGAAAGCAGCGCCGGATGCTAAAGAAAAAATCAGTTATTCGATGCCGGCTTTTGAGCAAAACGGAATTGTAGTTTATTTTGCCGCTTTTAAAAATCACATTGGCTTGTATGCGTTGCCAAGTGGTCATGAAGAATTTAAAGAAGAACTTTCGAAATACAAGTCCGGAAAAGGTTCTGTCCAATTTCCTTTGGATAAACCTATGCCGTTTGATTTGATTGCCAAAATTGTAAAATTCAGAGTGAAAGAAAATCTGGAAAAAGCGAAAAAGAAATAACTTTCAATGGATTTAAGCGAACATTACGATCAACTTTATAAAAAATCTGCAGCAGCTATTTTAGCCGGAAATTATAAATTAGATTCTCAAATCAATAATCCCTCAGATTCTCGTTTTGGTATTACGTTACTCATTCGCCCAAGCGAAAAAATCAAAACCAATATTCAGTTGTTTTTAAACGAATTAAAGGCAATTGAACCCAGACAATATTATTATCCTGATGCTGATATTCATATTACGCTAATGTCGATTATTTCGTGTTATGAAGGTTTTACTTTAGATAAAATTTCAATTGAGGATTACATCAAAGTCATACAGGAAAGTTTAATTAATTTAGGCAAAATTAAAATTGAATTTCGAGGCGTAACAGCTTCGCCTTCTGCGCTAATGATTCAGGGTTTTCCTGCCGATGAAAGCTTGAATAATTTACGAAACAAACTTCGTGAGAATTTTAAAAAATCTACTTTGCAGCAAAGTATTGATAGTCGTTATGCAATTTCAACCGCGCATTCGACTGTAATGCGTTTTCAGGAAAAACTTCAAAATCCGGAGAAATTAATTGCTGTTGCAGAGAAATTCCGAGATTATAATTTTGGGGAATTTACAGTTGATAAAGTAGAATTAGTTTATAATGATTGGTATCAGAGAGAAAATAACACAATTCATTTGGCCGATTTTAATTTATAAGTTTTTTTCGCCACGGCCCGAGCGACAGCGAACAGGCGAAGCAATTCACTAATTTTCACTAATTCAAATTGTCAAAAAAAACTTTGTGCCTTTGCGCCTTCGTGGCAAAATTTTTATTTAAACTCTCCAAAATGCCATAAAACACCCGACGGATCGTGCAGAAAACATTCTCTTCCCCAATCTAAATTACGAATTGGAGTAAGTTTTACACCTTCATATTTTTCGGGAAGATTTAAGGCTAAAAGTTCTTTATAATAACGATCGACATCATCAACTTCAAGAAAAATCATCGTGTTTTCGATCCAGTCTTTTGTATAATAATCCTGAAGGTAAAAAGCAATTTCTTCACTTTTAAAAACAGAAAAATTACTTTCTAAAACTGTTTCTTCAAAACCTAAATCACGATAAAAACTTCTTGAGATTTCGAAATCTTTAGCGCCGATAAAAGGCCGTATTGATTTGATTTTGTGATTCATTTTTGTAGTTTTTAAAAATTACTTTTCGAAACCAAGTTGTTTTCGTAAATCTAAATTTAAACCATATTGTTCCTGAATTGAAATTATCTTTCTCGAACTTTTATTAATGTCGCTTCCTTCTGCTGTCCAAAGAAAAGGGTAAAAATTAAAAACTTCATCACCTTTTAATTTTGAAACTTCTTCTCTCCATCCGTTCCATCTGTTACCTTCATAAAATTTATCTAAATCATTATTAAAGCAAAATTCTAAAAATTCAGAATACGTAATATCAAGTTGTTCATATTCGAGATTATCAGGAGAAAAATAATAAATTTTACCTACATCGGTTCCTAATCCACCTCCATTCAATAGATAAAAACCACCAATTGCATCATCTGCAATTAATAAAAAAGGTGGCGTTTCACCAAACTCATTAAATGATTTTCCTTTATTCCAATCAGGAAGTGTTCGAGTAAATCTTGAATTTCCTGAACCTAAAATTCTAATCCAGCCATCATCAATTAGAATACCTCCTGTCATAAAAACAATTGCTCCCATCGGAGAACGAGTTGTAACCTGAGTATGAAATAATGCTTCTTTTGCTTTTAATTCATCAACAGGTAAAATCTCAACCTTATTTTTGGCGGTTTTAATCCAGCCTTCAACAATTACCCAGCCTGGATCTTTTTTATCTATAAGTTCTTCAGCTTTTTTCATTTTATTTTGTCCAGTTGTCACAAAAGTTATAAATATCAACGAAATTAACAGCAGTTTTCTTTTCATTTATTCTATCCTAAAAAAATTATCCCTTCTTCAAAATACTTCCCAAACCTCTACCAATCTGCTCAATAGCTTCAAGACCTTTTGTCAATGGCGTAGCGGTAAAATCTTCATAAGCATCCATAGAAGTTACTTTATTATCATCTTGCGGATAAACCAAAATCAGGTTATTTTCTTCAAATGATTTTTCGAATTTCTGTGGTAATTTATCAAAAATAGATTGGTATGAAACGGAACCTTTTCTTGATAAATTAAAAGCAATTAAATCAGTTGGTTTAATTTCATCTGAAATGGCTTCAAAATCTTCCCAATCTAAAATACTCTTGAATCCTAATTTTGCGCTAAGTTTCAAATTAGCAGCAATCTGCAAAATAGACTGATGGGTTTTATATTCGGCATAAATCACAATCGGAATACTTAATTCCTGTGATAATCGGCAGATTTTTTGAAGTAAAAGCTGAAATCCAACTCCTCTTTCTGAAAAAGGCGGGCAAATAAATACCAATCTTTTTTCTTCAATAAAAGGTTTTTCAAATCGGCAGATAAATAAGCTTTTGTCTACGTTATTAATGATTGAATCTACGTTTTCTCCAAAAATTTTATCCAGGAAACCTGTTTTTCTCGGCCAGCCTACAATCACAATATCCGACATGATTTCTTTTGAAGTTCTCGCAATTCCACTCGCCGGATTATGATCGATTCTGGCAATGGTATTGATTTTTACTTCAGATGCTGAACCCTGAATTACAAATTTATCAACAGCTTTTCTATATCTTAAAATATTTTTTTCGGCCTGATCATTATTCGGAACAATCGTTAGCAAAGTAACCGGATTGGCAGATTTTTTATCTTTTATTAAAAGTGCAAAATCCAACAAACTCGCTGTTGCAGAAGTTTTTGCCAGCGGAATCAAAATATGCTCTTCCAGAATCTTATCTCTGTTGGTATCTTCATGAGAAACTTCTTCTTCACAAATGGCAATTTTTTTAGCTGCTTTTTCTGTAGCAAAAGAAGCCACAATACACGTTATCAGAATTAAAATAATAGTTCCGTTTAATATATTTTCATCTAAAATTTTCGCTTTAAAACCTACCAAAATTACCGCCAGAGTTGCTGCAGCGTGCGCACTGCTCAATCCGAAAATAAGCTGTCTTTCTGTCTTTGTGTATTTAAAAACAATTTGGGTAAAAAAGGCCGCAAACCATTTTCCAAAAATAGCCACAACACTCAACGTACCGGCAACAATTAAAGCGGTTGGTCCGCTCAAAATAACACTTATATCAACCAGCATTCCCACAGAAATCAGGAAAAACGGAATAAACAATGAATTCCCAATAAACTCAATTCTGTTCATCAATGCAGATGAATGCGGAATTAACGGATTTAATGCCAAACCGGCAACGAAAGCACCAATAATAGGCTCTACTCCTGCTACTTCGGCCAAAAAGGCGGCGAAGAAAACGACTGAAAGTACAAATATATAATGCGCATGTTTTTCACTTTCTAATTTCTTGAAAAACCATTTTGCAATTCTCGGAATAACCAAAAACATAATGGCTGAAAAGATAGCCAGCGAAACCCCTAATTTTATCCAGAAAGCCTGATTAAGATTTCCCTGGGCGCTTCCCATAATTACGGCAAGAATAATCAAAACAGCAGTATCAGTTAAAATTGTTCCTCCAACGGTTATGGCAACTGCCTGATTTTTTGAGATTCCCATTTTACTCACAATTGGATATGCTACCAAAGTGTGCGTGGCAAACATACTTGCCGTTAAAAAACTGGCATTAAAATCATATTGCAGTAAATAATAACAAACAGGAAAACCAATAGATAAAGGGAAAATAAAAGTAAAAAATCCAAATAATAAACTCTTATTTTGATTGGCTTTAAACTCGTTCATATCAAGTTCAAGACCCGCGATAAACATGATATACAAAAGTCCGATGGTTGAAAATAAATCAACTGCCGAGCTTTTGGCAAGAATATTAAGCCCGTGAGGACCTATGACTACACCAGAAATTATAAGACCTATAATTCCGGGAATATTTATTTTTTTTAGTAAAATTGGAGACAGCAGAATAATGAAAAGTATCAACGAAAAAATTAATACTGGATTGTTAAGCGGTAATTCGAATTCTTGTAATAAATGCTTGAAAAATTCTATCATAATGTGATTTTATCTTCTTTGTGGTATTTCAATTTTTTTTGTAAAAAAAGCTTCTAAAAATTGAAAAAACATATCAGAAGTTATTATTTATCCGATTGTTTAAAAGTTAAAAAAACCGGATTTTTTAGTGATTGTTTCATTACAAAAATACCTAAAAAAACCTCGAACTCTTTACGAAAACTGCATATTAAGCAATTAAATTTATTTCATTGCCAAATTATTAAAATTTAATATCTTTTTTAACAAAACCGCAACATTAACAATTAAATATTCTCGTTCGTTGCATTATTCAATTATCTTTGTCTTAATAAAAATTGAACAATGGAAGAATGTATCTCTGTTTTTGATATGCTTAAAATTGGCGTTGGTCCGTCGAGTTCCCATACATTAGGTCCGTGGCGCGCCGCAGAACGTTTTTTAGAAGAGTTAAAAGACGAATCTATTTTAGAACAAACTACCAGAGTCAAAGTCGATTTATACGGTTCGCTTTCCTTAACCGGAAAAGGCCACGCTACAGATTTGGCAGTTATGCTTGGTTTAAGCGGTCAGGATCCTGAATATATTCCCATTGAAGATATTGCGGGAATCATAAAATCGATCGAAACCAAAAATGAAATCGTTTTGGGAAACCAGATTACGATTCCGTTTTACTTTCTTCAAGACATTGTTTTCAATAAAGATTTTCTCCCTTTTCATGCCAATGGCTTAAAATTTACGGCCTACAAAGCCGATGATTCTGAATATGAATCTACTTTTTATTCTATCGGAGGTGGTTTTGTGGTGAAAGAAGAACGTACCAATGCCAAAATAAAAGAAGAAATAAAATGTGCCTTTCCGTTCCCGATTCAAAATGCAGTTGAACTTTTAAATTATACGGTTTCAGAAAACAAAATGATTTCTGAAATTGTTTATGAAAACGAAAAATCAATGCGTCCTGAAACCGAAATTCATTCGGAATTAATACGTATTTGGCACACTATGCTCGAATGTATGTACATTGGCTGTCATACAGGAGGAATTCTTCCGGGCGGATTAAATGTGCGCAGAAGAGCTTTCGATATGCATCAGAATTTAATTGGATTATCAAATTATTCTGATCCGCAATCATGGCTGGAAGAAATCAGAAAAACCGAAGTGAAATTTCGCCAGATATTAAAATGGGTAAGCTGTTTTGCACTTGCCGTAAATGAAGTAAATGCTTCGCTTGGCCGCGTGGTTACAGCGCCTACAAACGGAAGCGCTGGTGTGATTCCGGCTGTTTTAATGTATTATCTGGTGATTGAAAACCATAACGCCGGCGAAAAAGAAATCAAACAATTTTTGATGGTTGCCGGAGAAATTGGGAGTATCTTTAAAAAAGGAGCTACTATTTCTGCAGCAATGGGCGGTTGTCAGGCCGAAATTGGCGTTTCGTCAGCGATGGCTGCTGCGGCACTTTGTGAATTAATGGGCGGAACTCCTGCTCAGGTTTTAATGGCTGCCGAAATTGCAATGGAACATCATCTTGGTTTAACCTGTGACCCAATTGGTGGTTTAGTACAAATTCCGTGTATTGAAAGAAATACAATGGGCGCCATAAAAGCGATAAATGCTGCCGAATTGGCCTTAGAAACCGATTCTAAAAATGCAAAAGTTCCATTGGATAAAGTAATCAATACGATGTGGCAAACGGCAAAAGATATGAATTCAAAATACAAAGAAACCTCTGAAGGCGGACTTGCAATTGCGGTTAATATGGCTGATTGCTAAATAAAAGTTTGCCACGAATTTCACGAATTATCTCGAATTATTTTTTTTAATTTTCGTTAAGTAAATAGATATTCGTGATAATTCGTGAAATTCGTGGCGACAAAAAATACTACATGAAAAAATACCACTTTATAGCAGCATTATTATTTTGCTCTATTTTACTACAAGCCCAGGAACGTTATTTTTTAAATTCAGATACCCGATTGTATACTTCGGCAAGTGCTTCTGCTGAATTTTTAGGTTATTTTAAATATGGTGCCGAAGTTCAGTTATTATCTAAAAATGAAAATGGCTGGTACAAAGTAAAAGCCGATAATTTATCTGAAGGTTATGTTCCTGAAAAATTTGTGGGAACACGATTAAATGCTGCCGACATTAAAACTGTTGATAACGAAAATCCGGTTTTGGCAGGCGGCGATCAATATTATGGCGGAAATCATCTTTTTGTTTTGGTGGCGGGTTTAAAAGCAAGGGCACTTCCGGATAAAACTTCAAAAATTAAAGAAATTTTGTTTACCGGAGATCCTGTTCCGGTAAATTATCTTCCTAAAAATCAAGACGAATGGGTGAATATTGGTGGGAATTTCGACCCTGAATATGCAAAATTTACACTGAGAAAATTCATTGGCAAAAGACCTGATTTTAATACCTTAATCAAAGAATTCGACAAACTGAATCCTGATGCGATTGCTGAACGAAAAACTGTTGCCGAACGAATTGTAGAACTTGCCTGGAACAGCGATTATTCAAAACTAGCTCCTGCGTACCAAAGATATTCTGAGGTTGTTAAACAATTGAACGACCCTAAACTAATTGCTGATACAGAACTAAATGTGGCTATTGCCAAAGCATTAGACAAACATAAATTACCGGAACAAATTATTGCATTTACACAAAAAGCCGAATTTATTTTGAAAGGTATTAAAACAAAATCTTTGTTTCTTACTCAAAAAGAATTAGTTAAAACCTTTGGAAAACCTGCAAAAACAGCCAGTATAGGCGATGAATGTGGTGTTTATTTAAGTGATTTGTTTTACTATTATCCGGATTTAGAAGTTTCTGTTGATGAAAAACAAAACAAAGTTGAAATCGTAAAGGTTTTTATCAATGAAAACAATAAAATGATTTTGAATGCCAATTCGGTTTTAGATAACACAATAACTGAAAAAGCATTTATCGAAAAATACGGCACTTATATAACAGCTTCTATCAAAGCACCACATTCGTACTCCCTGCAATTTGAAGACAGCGAATTTAGAATAGAATTCAAAGACGGAAAGCTCTTTTTTATTGAAATATTCTTCTATTGCTGATTTCAATCTATAATTATTCAATACTTTTACATCTTCAAAAAAAATAAAAAATAAAATGTCAGTAGCAAAAAAAGATTATAAAAGAATCACTACAAAGTCGTTAATCGAAATGAAAAGCAACGGAGAGAAAATCTCTATGCTAACGGCCTACGATTATACAATGGCAAAAATCGTTGATACTGCCGGAGTTGATGTGATTTTGGTTGGAGATTCAGCTTCAAATGTTATGGCGGGTCATGAAACGACTTTGCCAATTACTTTAGACCAAATGATTTACCATGCTTCATCTGTAGTTCGTGCTATCGAAAGAGCTTTGGTTGTAGTTGATTTACCTTTTGGAAGTTACCAGTCTGACCCTAAAGAAGCCTTGCGTTCTGCCATCAGAATCATGAAAGAAAGCGGTGGTCACGCAGTAAAATTAGAAGGAGGAAAAGAAATTAAAGAATCGATCAAAAAAATATTAAACGCAGGAATTCCCGTTATGGGACACTTGGGTTTAACTCCACAATCTATTTATAAATTCGGAACTTACAGCGTTCGTGCAAAAGAAGACGAAGAAGCAGAAAAACTAATCGAAGATGCTAAATTGCTTGAAAAAATTGGCTGTTTTGGTATTGTTTTGGAAAAAATCCCTGCTGATTTAGCCGAAAAAGTAGCTAAAAGTATTTCGATTCCTGTTATCGGAATTGGTGCCGGAGGCGGCGTAGACGGACAGGTTTTGGTTATTCACGATATGTTGGGAATGAACAACGAATTTAGTCCAAGATTTTTACGTCGTTACCTAAATCTTTACGAAGAAATGACAAAAGCAATTGGTCAATATGCTGCTGATGTGAAATCTAGTGATTTCCCTAATTCTAATGAACAATATTAATTTTTAAGTTGCTAAGGTTCTGAGATTCTAAGTTGCTAAGATTTTTTAAGGTTACTTTTTTAGGTACAAAGGCTCAAAGTAACAAAGGTTCAAAAGTTTTCTTTATTCACTTTTCAATCTAAAATCAGAAATCTAAAATCTAAAAATCCCATAAGTCTAATAATGAAAATCGTTTCCAACAAAAGTAATCTCCAAATTCTGCACGAAGACAATCATATTATTGTGGTTAACAAACGCGTAGGCGATATTGTGCAAGGTGATAAAACGGGGGACAAACCTCTATCTGATGTTGTAAAAGAATACATTAAAGACAAATACAATAAACCTGGCGACGTTTTTCTGGGGGTGATTCATCGTTTGGACCGACCTACAACCGGAATCGTGGTTTTTGCCAGAACCAGTAAAGCTTTAACGCGGATGAACGAATTGTTCAGTAATCGCGAAACACAAAAAACCTATTGGGCAGTTGTCAAGAATAAACCTTTGGAAACAACTGCCAAATTGGTCCATTATCTTAAACGAAACGAAAAAAATAATACTTCAAAAGCACATTTAAAAGAAGTTCCCGATAGCAAAATCGCCAGCCTGGATTACACTGTTTTTAAAGAACTTCAAAATTATGTAGCTCTGGAAATTAATCTTCACACAGGTCGCCACCACCAAATTCGTGCACAATTGTCGGCAATTGGTTCTCCTATAAAAGGCGATTTAAAATACGGTTTTGACCGAAGTAATCCTGATGGCGGAATTCATCTTCATGCCAGAAAATTAGTTTTTGTACATCCTGTCTCAAAAGAAAATATTACGATTGTTGCACCAACTCCCGACGAAACCATTTGGAATGCATTATGATTTTATGATTATTTTCTTAATTTTTTAATTTTTATCGATTAACTTGCATAGACAAAAAAACAAGCTGATCGTAAAATGGACTATAAAAATGATATCGGATACCGAAAAGAAACGCTCAAAAAATTATTATATAACATTCAGAAAAGCGAAGATTTAATTGTAAAAGCTTTATATGATGATTTTAAAAAGCCTGAATTTGAAGCTGTTTTAACAGAGACTAATTATGTCATTTCGGAACTAAAAGACACGATCAAAAATATTCATAAATGGGCAAAACCAAAACGTGTTTTTCCTTCCCTCCTTAACTTTCCTTCAACAGATTATATTTACAAAGAACCTTACGGAAAAGTGTTGGTAATTGCACCATGGAATTATCCTTTTCAACTGGCATTATGCCCTTTAATTTCTGCTGTTGCAGCAGGAAACAGAGTGATTTTAAAGCCTTCGGAACTTACCCCAAATACTTCTTCTATAATTGCAAAAATTATCCAAAAAACGTTTCATGTAAAACATGTTGATGTCGTTCAGGGAGGAGTTGAAGAAGCAAACAGTTTATTGGCAAAACGCTGGGATTATATTTTCTTTACAGGAAGCGTGGCTGTTGGAAAAATCGTTGCCAAAGCTGCTGCAGAAAACCTGACACCGGTGACGCTCGAATTAGGCGGAAAAAACCCGTGTATTATTGATGAAACTGCCGATTTAAAATTAGCTGCAAAAAGAATTGTCTGGGGAAAATTTATTAATGCCGGTCAAACTTGCATTGCACCAGATTATATTTTGATTCAAAAAAATATGAAAATCAATTTCATCACTTTTATGATGGAAGAAATTACAAAAGCATATGGCAAAAAAATGGAAAAATCGCCGGATTTTGCCCGAATTATAAATACTAAAAATTGGCTTCGACTGGCTAATATGCTGAAATCTGAAAAAATAATTTTTGGAGGAGAAACAGATGCTAATAAGCTTTATATCGCACCAACACTTATTGAAGAACCGGGATTGGAAAGTCCGGTTATGAAAGAAGAAATTTTCGGTCCTATTTTACCTATTCTAACTTACGAAACAGAAACCGAAATTAAAAATGTTGTGAGCCGTTATGAGAAACCTCTTGCATTTTATATTTTTAGCGAAAATAAATCTTTTACCAAAAAATTAATTGCAACTTATTCTTTTGGAGGCGGTTGTATCAATGATACGGTTGTTCACTTTTCTAATAAAAGACTGCCTTTTGGCGGTGTTGGCCATAGCGGAATTGGCGCTTACCACGGTCAATTGAGTTTTGACATTTTTACGCATCACAAAGGAGTAGTCAAAAAAGGCAATTGGATCGATTTACCAATGCGTTATGCACCTTACAAAGATAAACTGGCTTCCATTAAACGCTTATTAGACTGGATATAACCACTAAAACAATCTTCGTACTATTTTGTAGATTTTCGTACGCATTTGATTAAAAATATTATATTTACGTTTCAATAATTAAATACCACTGGAATATAAAACAATTCTACTTAAAAAAAAATGAAATCTACACTTGATCAAATTGAAGACATTAAAAATAATGGCTATTTCTTAGACTTTTCTACTGTTTTTAACCATGCTTTCGAAAACTATAAAAAAATAGCGCTTTATGCGGGATTAATACTTTTGGTATTTTCGATTTTAGCGTTTTTTCTTGGCGGAGGACTTTTGGTTTCATTGTATGGAGTTCAGCATTTTAATGAAGAATTTTTAAAAAACCTTCAAAACGAGCAAACATCAACATCTGTACTGGCTATTTACAGCGTAGTAATTGCTTTTTTTGCAGCACTTTTTAGTCCGTTTACTGCTGGTTTTTTAAAAATGGCATATTGTGCAGACAGAGATGAAGAATTTAAATTTTCTACCGTTTTTACCTATTACACATCACGTCATTTTGGACAGCTTTTTATCTCAACATTATTAATTTCACTAGTAAGTGGTTTCATTTCCGTTCTCTTTAATATGGTTGGAATTATTCTTGTTGATACTTTTATTGCACTGGCAATCACTATATTTACCTCATTAGCAATACCTCTAATTATTTTTGGAGATTTAAACGCTATAGACGCCATAAAATCAAGCATTATTATCGTTAGCAAACAACCATTTACAATAATCCTTTTGCTTTTTGTTGCCGGCGTTGGCTCAGCCATTGGTTTAATTGGCTGTTGTATTGGCGTAGCCTTTACAATTCCTATCACTTATTCGGTAAAATACGCTTTATATAGCGCTATATTAAATATAGAAGAAGAGAATTCAATTGATTCAATTGGATCTGATTCAGAATAAAACTGAAGATTCTGAGAACAAAAAGAGCCTGACCTACTCTTTTCAGAAAATTCCAAATTGCTATTACTAAACTAAAACATACCCCAAATACTATGGTAGAAAACTATAGTTTTTTTAACTCATCGATTTTAGGAATCGCCAATTTTGGTGATGCCTTAAAATCGATTGCCACAAATTGGTTTGTTTTTAAATCCGATATTATTTTCTACAATAATCCCAAACTCATCATTTTGGGGCTGTCATTATTCGGTTTTATAGGTTTATTGATTTATCAGTTTTTTAGAATTAAAGCCAAAATTGGCTACTTCATCGAGAAAAAACTGGAAAGCGAAACTGCACATAGAGAATATCAATTGTATGCTTTATTCTTTGGAATTTCAATTATTGTAATCGAAATTATTAATGAAATATTCAAGATTCGGCCACGAAGTTTATTAGTTTTTAATGTAATTATCGGATTTTCAGTTTTACTGCTTTATTTAGTTACTGATAAAATCAAATTTCTACGGGACCGAACCCAGAGAATTTTCATTATTTCCTTCTTCATTTACATTGCGTATGTTGCCCGTAACATTATATATCTGCAAAATGATGTTATCCCGATTATTACTTTTCTACTTTCGTTTTTTTTCTCTTACAGTATTTTAAAACCCATAAAAATTTATTGGGCTTTCGTATCAATCGTCTTTTTATACCTTATTGCAACCTTAGTTTTCCATGCAATTCCATTAAAATCATCAATTTTACTGATCAATTTTTGCATTATTGTTTTCATTATTAATCACGTAAATTATGCCGTTTTACTAAACAACAGGGATAATTTCAGGTTTACAAACGAAATCGTTCATAAAGGAAATTCATTAACGATTGCTACAAATAAAAAAGGCGAAGTATTATTTAGCAGCGAAACCATAACAACAATTTTAGGATATTCGCCTGACGAAGTAATGGCAATGGAATTTTGGAAATTAACCGAAGATCCGGAATTTATAAGAGAGAATTATCACAAAACTTATATTGATAATAAACTCTACATTCGAAAACTAAAAAGTAAAAACGGCGAATTCAAATACATTCAATGGAAAGATAAAAAATTCTCTAATGATTTAATTATCAGTATTGGACAAGACGTTACAGAACAAATTATCGTTCAGGATCAATACAAAAACCTGATTCAGACCGCGACCGATATTATTTTTGAAATTAATGTCGCCGGTTATTTTACTTTTATCAATGAGTTTGGATATTCTATTTTGGGTTATGCAGAAGAAGAAGTGATTTCGCAGCATTATTCAAATTTTATTCATGAAGATTACATCAAAAATGCCGTTGATTTCTATGAGAATTTAGAACGAAACGAACTTAATTATCCGACCATTGAAATTCCGGTTATAAAGAAAAACGGCGAAGAACTATGGATTTCACAAAAAGTTATTATTCGCAAAAATGATTTGGGCGAAACAAATGGATACGCAGGTATAGCAAGAGATATTACGGAAATAAAAAACATCGAAAACGAGAAAAAAAGACGTCTTGAGAAAATCGAAGCCTACAATAATTCGACCAAAAAATTATCGACAACAGATTTTCGCGGTTACAGCGATTTGCAAACCGTAATTGATTTTATTATTCAGGAAGCGGCAACAGTTTCTAAAACAAACAGAGTCAGTTTTTGGAAATACTCAAACGATACTATAACCTGTCGAAATTTATTCAGCCGGGACAATCAAAGTTTAAACGATAAAAACATTCTCGATAAAGAATCTTATCCAATCTATTTTGAAACTTTAAAAAGCAAAGCCATCATCAATGCTTCTGATGTATTTAATAAACTGGAAACATCTGAATTTCAGCAAATTTACTTCATCAAAAACAAAATAAAATCGATGCTTGATGTTCCGATTTTTTTAAACGGACAATTGGCAGGAGTTGCCTGTTTTGAAAGTACCGAGAAAAAAAGAGAATGGGATAATGAAGATATTAATTATGCGAGAACAATTTCGGATGTAATCTCATTGGCAATTTCTTCTCAAATGAGGCTTAAGGCCGAGAAAAAACTGGAACTTAAAAGTGAATTATTATCGGCTTTGGCGCTTTGTACAGAGAAATTTTTATTGAGCAAAAGTCCGCAAAAAATGTTTCAGGAAACTTATGAAATTATTGGAAAGGCATCAAAAGTAGATCACATTTTTTATTACGAAAAAAATTTTGAAACCAATACCATTAGCCAAAAATACAAATGGACCCGGGAAGGAATTGAGCGTCAAATAACGAAACTGCAAAATTTTACCGAAGACAATTTAAAGGAAATCATCTTGCATTCTCAAAATAAAAAAGTTTTAAGCACCTTAACCCGAAATCTGGAAGATACCTACTTTAAAAATTTACTCATTACCAATAATATTAAATCGATATTGATTTTGCCTCTGTTTGCCAATAATAACTTTTCGGGTTTTATTGGTTTTGATGATTGCACGAGGGAAAGAAAATGGTCTGATGATGAAATTTATATCTTCCAGACACTTGCCAATAATATTTCATCGGCGTTGGACCGAAACAGAAATCAGGCAAAAATCAAGGAAAGTGAAGATGCAATAAAAGCAAAAGAACTGGCAGAGGCGGCAAATAAATCTAAATCGGATTTCCTGGCCAACATGTCGCACGAAATACGAACTCCGTTAAACGGAATTATCGGTTTTACGCATTTGCTTATGAAAACGAATCTTGAAGAAATTCAGGAAAAGTACATGACAACCATTAATCAATCGGCACATTCATTACTTGAAATTATCAATGATATTCTTGATTTTTCTAAAATTGAAGCCGGAAAACTCGAACTTTTTATTGATTTGTATGATATTCAAAAAATACTGGGACAAGTATTTGACTTAATTATTTTTGAATCGAACCAAAAAAATCTTGATCTTGAATTAAATGTTGATCCGAATGTTCCTAAATATATCTGGACAGATATTGTGCGATTGAAACAAATTTTGATCAATCTTTTATCAAACGCCATAAAATTTACCAACGAAGGATCTATAAAACTAAATGTTTCGGTAATCGAAAAGAAATCAGAAGAAAATTATATTCTTCGCTTTTCTGTTGTTGATACCGGAATTGGAATATTAGAGCAAAATCAGAAGAAAATTTTCAAGGCCTTCTCACAAGAAGATAGTTCTACAACGAGAAAATTTGGAGGGACAGGTTTGGGACTCACGATCTCGAATCAATTACTGGCTTTAATGGAAAGCCGTTTGCAGCTTGAAAGCAGAATTAACAAAGGAAGTACATTTTATTTTGATTTGAATTTGAATATTAGTCATAAAAGTATCAACGAAAAATACAAAGAAATTCTAAAAAACAGAAATCCTGATTATGCATTGAACTATTATTCTAATCAAAAAAAACTAAATATTTTGATTGTTGAAGATAATAAAGTAAACATGCTTCTTTTAAAAACAATTGTAAAAAACCTTAATTTAAATACTATTATTTTTGAATGCGAAAATGGCTATGAAGCTGTAAATCAAATTGAAAACATTAATCCTGATTTAGTTTTTATGGATATTCAGATGCCAATTATGAATGGCTATGAAGCCACAAAAGCGATTAGAAATACTTTAAGCGGCAAAAATATTCCCATAATTGCTGTTACGGCAGGCGCCGAGAAAGATGAGCGAAACAAATGTATTTCGGCCGGAATGAACGATTATATTTCTAAACCAATCATTCGCGGAACTGTGGAAGAAGCTTTATCTAAATGGATAAAATAATAAAGTAAATCATTTTAATAGAACATATTTTACAAAAAAATATATAAATTCGTACAACAAAATTTATAATAACTTTTAATATAATAAATATGAAATGGCTAGGCAGAAGACAAAGTGATAACGTAGAGGACAGAAGAGGACTTTCTGGAGGAAAAGTAGCTGTTGGTGGTGGAGTTATTGGTATCATCATTTTGTTATTAAATGTTTTTGGCGGCGAAACAGGCCAAACTATTGGAAATGTCTTAGAGCAAGTCCAAGGCGGTCAACAACAAACTGAAGCCGCTGCACCATTAAGCAAGGAAGATGAGGAAATGGGGGCCTTTGTCAGGGTAATTCTGGCTGATAACGAGGATATTTGGAGTAAAATATTTGAAGAAAACGGAATGACGTATAAAAACCCAAAATTGGTGCTTTTTAGAGGTTCTGTTCAAACAGCTTGCGGCGGGGCTTCTTCCGCATCGGGACCATTTTATTGTCCGGGAGATCAAAAAGTATATATGGATTTAGGTTTCTTTGAAGAGCTTAAAACAAAATTTGGGGCTAAAGGTGGTGACTTTGCAATTGCGTATGTTATAGCACACGAAATTGGGCATCACGTGCAAACCTTATTAGGAACCTCGGCTAAAATGCATCAGGAACAAGAAGGAAAAAGCGAAGCAGAAGCTAATAAACTTTCGGTTGCATTAGAACTGCAAGCAGATTTCTACGCCGGAGTATGGACACACTACAATCAGAAAAATTTAGATACTGATGATATCGACGAAGCTTTAAGTGCTGCAAATGCTGTTGGTGATGACGCCATTCAAAGCAAAATGAGCGGTCAGGTTGTCCCGGACTCATTTACTCACGGAACATCAGAACAAAGAATGTACTGGTTTAAAAAAGGTTTTAAAACAGGCGATATTAAACAAGGAACTACTTTTGAGGAGATTCGATAATACAAACCAAATATAATAAACCAACTAAAAGCATGATTTAAACGTCATGCTTTTTTTGTTTCACAAAAATAAATATTCCAATGTTGTGTGTTTTTGAACCATATAAGTTATATAAGTTCATTTAATTATGTGGAGTAATCTTTGTCAAAGTTTAAAACTTTGACAAAGATTGGCGATTTTGTTTGTAGATCGTAGCGTCCCCGTGGTTGAAACCACGGGCTATATTCAAAATTGGAGTTGGGATTTGAAATTTGAATCTGGTTTTTGGAATTTGGCCCCGAAGCCTCGGGATAAAATTTAGAATTTAAATTAGGCGCACAAAAAAAGCCTTGAATTTCTTCAAGGCTTTAAATTTCTGGGTGGCTGACCGGGTTCGAACCGGCGACCCGCGGCACCACAAACCGCTACTCTAACCAGCTGAGCTACAACCACCATTTTGCTTAGCGGTTGCAAATATACAACTAATGTTTACTTCCGCAAATAAAAAATTGAAAAAATATTGAACTTTTTACATCAAATCTTCTAAGCTATTGACTGCCAAACATCTTTCGACAGTAAAACCTTCAGCAAAATCTTTGTTAACAAGCCTTCCTAAGTCTTGTGCACGGTAATTTAGGCTTTCCAGAAAGTTTTTGCTTGTTATTGGCGTTGCAGGTTCTTTTGAATTCGGATCGTAAAACTGAGTTTTATAAGCCAAAACTGCCTCTACCTTTTTTTGTTCAAAACCTGTAATATCTACAACAAAATCGGGTTCCAGGTTTTTCCATTGAATATAATGGTAAACCACTTTTGGTCTCCAGGCTTCTTGTTGCTCTCCGTCAATGGAAGTTTCGATTTTCATTAACCCGGATAAAAAGCAAGCGTCAGAAACTAATTTACTTCCTTTTCCATGATCGATATGGCGATCGTCAACCGCATTGCACAAAACGATTTCTGGTTTGTATTTACGAATCATTTTAATAACTTCAAGCTGGTGCTTTTCATCATTTACAAAAAAACCGTCACGCATTTCTAAATTTTCACGTACTAAAACGCCTAAAACTTTTGCCGCAGCTTTTGCTTCTTCGTCTCTTGTTTCAGCTGTTCCGCGCGTTCCTAATTCGCCACGGGTTAAATCAACGATTCCCACTTTTTTCCCAAGGGAAACTTCTTTTAATATAGTTCCTGCGCAACCTAATTCTACATCGTCCGGATGTGCACCAAAGGCTAATATGTCTAATTTCATCTGCTTTTTGTTTTCTTTGTTTCAGGTTTTAAGTTTCAAGTTCTAAACTGTGGCTGAAAACTAAATAATCTTTTTGTTTTTTTTTGTTTCAAGTTTCAGGTTTCCCGTTCCAAGAAATTTGAAACCTGAAACTTGAAACTTTTATTTTTTAACAACTACTATTCTTTTTTATATTCAAAACTCTTTTCATCGTCATCGATTTATTGACGCTTTCCTCCCACTCTTTCTCCGGAATGCTTTCTTTGGTAATGCCGCATCCCATGTATAAAATGGCGCTTTTTTCCTGAATTTGCATACTGCGTAAATTTACGAATAAATCAGAACTTACTGTTTTACGCGCAAAACTGCTGTTTAATTCTCCCAGAAAACCGGTGTAAAAAGTTCTGTCATAGTTTTCATTTTCAATAATAAATGCTTTTGCCTTTTTCTTTGGCAAGCCACAAACGGCAGGAGTTGGATGCAATGTATCGATAACTTCTTCAAGTGTAGAATTATCATTTAAAACTCCCGAAATATCGGTTTTAATATGCCAGATCGATCCGGCTTTTATGCTGTAAGGTTCTGTAACAATAACTGATAACGCTACTTCACGCAATCTTTTTACGATAAAATCAGTAACATATTGCTGTTCGTCTTTTTCTTTTTGCTGCCAAAGAATTTCTTCTTCCAGATTTGCTTTTTGAGTTCCGGCAAGAGCTGTGGTTTCAAAAACATTTCCATTTGCTTTTAATAATTGTTCTGGTGTTGCTCCCATCCAAAATCCAATTTGGGGATGAAAAAAGCAATAGGAAAAAGTCGTTGGATACAAATGAATCAAACGCTGAAAAGTGATGACAAAATCAAGATCTGTCAATTCCAGTTTTTCATTTCGGGATAAAACTACTTTTTTGAATTCTTCGTTTTTAATGGCGTCGATTCCTTTTGTAACTAAATCTTCATATTGAGTTTTTGCTTCAGGATCAAAACCTAAATCATCAATTTCATTAAAATCAAATTTAATTTCCTTTTGTTCGGTACTTATAATTTTAGATTGCTTTTCGGGAATTAAAATCAATTGTTTTTCATCAAAAGAGGCAAAAACAAATCCCTGTTCGCTGTAATCTGTAACTGTATATAAAGTATCGTCTTGCTGTAAAAAGGCAAAAAGAAGCGACGAATTGGGTTTAGAATAAATAACAAAAGGTAATTTTTGTTCCTGATGTTTTCGGATTGTAGAAAAAAAGTCGTTCATTGTTATCTGATGGTATTCGGTATTTTATAATAAATATTTATTGAATAGAATTTCTTTTATAAATACTTCTTAATTTATTTTAATATTCCTCTTTTTTTACATCTAGTAAACGTATCAAATAAAATCAAGTAAGGATTTAATTCAATTTCTTCTGAATTTACATTATCCCCTCTGGTTGCCTTTTGAAAATTTTTAAAGCCTACATAATTATTATTGAATCCATTATAATGAATGGTACAACCATAATTTTCTAGATAATAAGTTTTGTCTTGTACATCTTTTTCATATGCAACATCTTCTGGTAATAAAAATGGTAAACAATAAGACACTAAATTTTCTACATCACTTTCACTACTTATTATATATTGATAATTATGATCCGATTTAAAAGTTTCACGATCAAAAGATTCATATAGAAATTTTATTTTCATTTCTAATATATCAAATGAACCATAAAAAATTTTTAACAGATAAAATAAAACTATTAGAGGTGAATTTAGTACGCTTTGTGCATTACCCGTTTTTTTTCCATAATAATAATCCGGGATCATAAGATCAGGGCAAGATAATAGCATTCTTAGATTTAATAGTTTTGCATCTATCAATGTTTGAACAACAGCTCTTACGACGATAAAAAATCTCTGATTAGTATGAAAATTATAAAAATCTAATTGGGTATCAAGTTTTACTTTCTGTAACAATTCTCTAATTTTATTTTTAACGTATTTTCTGTTGTCAAAATCAAATGGGGTGATTGAATAAAACTTATCAATATAACCTGAAAAATCAACATCAAAACCATATCGATGATGAAATATTTTTCGAATGTTTTCTATATCACAAACAAAAATAATCTTATCAAAACCGAATTTATTATTTCCATTGATTTGATTGTAATGAGCACTAAAAATATTAAAAAGTCTAAATATATGTTCTGGATCTAATCGATCTAGATCATCAATAATTAATACTGACTGTTTATCATTCTGTTTTTTTACTCTTTGTATCAAATCAAAAATCAACCCTGAAACTGCATCCATTTCATAAGTATTTCCTTTTTTTTCCTCAATTGATTTTAAAAAAGCTTTAATATCACCCTCTTCATCAATCTTAATATCTTTACTAAACTTCTTAAAGTTTCCTACGGTTTGCTCTAATGCCTTTATAAAATCAACAATTGGAGTACCAATTTTTTCACTAAACCCAAGTATTGCATACAAAAGAGGCATAAACTTCAGATGCTCCATGATAAAGACTTGACTTTTTAAAAGCAATGTAAAATCTTCTTTTTCCAAGTCGATTTGATTATAATAATTTCCTATTAATTGAAATAATATATCAAACTTTATAAGCTCGAAAACATCTTCATTTGCAGAAACCGAATAATTAACTGGAAATATTTTTAAATAGAAATAATCATCATTTTCATTTTGAGATAATTCATTTAAGAAAGTTGATTTTCCTGTTCCAAAAGGACCAGAAAAAAGTATTCTTTTATTATTATCAATTTCTAAATGCTTTTTAAAATCATTTAAAATATTGGACGTTTCAATTTTAATTTCTCCTTGAAGTTTTTCCATTTAATTAATCTTTCTTTTTATCTAAAACCATATTAGTCAATTTACAAAGTGAAATCAAATTCCCTTCTTCATCGGTAATTTTAATTTCCCATAAATGAATACTTCTTCCTTTGTGAATGATTCGTGCGGTACCAAAAACCCAGCCTTCGCGAATACTTTTTAAGTGGTTTGCCGAAATTTCGATGCCGCGGACTTCCTGTAATTTTGTATCAATAAAGAAGAAAGACGCTGCACTGCCAACACTCTCCGCCAAAGCAACCGAAGCGCCTCCGTGTAAAAGTCCCATTGGTTGATGAACGCTTGGATTTACAGGCATTTTGGCTACTAAAAAATCTTCGCCTGCATCAATATATTCGATTTTTAGCGTCTCCATCAAGGTGTTTTTGGTAAACTGATTGCAGCGCTCTAATATTTGTTCTTTGGTATAATTCATTAAAATGGACTTTAAAATCGTAAAATTAAAGAAAAGATGAGTTACAAATTCGAAAATCCAATTCTATTATTTAAAATCAGCTTCAAACATGTAAGTTTTTTGTTATTTTTACAGAACAATAAAAATATTTGATACAAATTACACAGATTAAATTTTATTAGCAAAGAATAGAAAATCATTTAAATCTGTGCAATCTGTGGCAAAAAACAACTTCATTAAAATGCGTCAATACTTTACATTCTTCATTCTTGGTTTGCTTATAACTTTTAGTTCCTGCCGAACTGATTTTGATACCGTTGCCAGTTCCGGAAATTTAAAGTTTTCAAAAGATACCGTTTATTTAGATACCGTTTTTAAAAATATTGGTTCAAGCACGTATCAACTAAAAGTGTACAATAAAAGTAAAGATGATATTTCGATTCCAACCATTCAGCTTAAAAAAGGATTGAATTCTAAATACCGAATGACGGTTGACGGAATGAACGGAAACAATGGCAAAATCTTCAATGACGTAACGCTTTTGGCAAAAGACAGTTTGTATATTTTTATAGAAACAACGGCGGATATTACAGATGCCAATCCAACAGATTTTTTATATACCGATGAAATTCAGTTTGATGGAGGTTCGAATCTTCAGGAAGTAGCTTTGGTCACTTTAATTCAGGATGCTATTTTTCTTTATCCGAAACAAAATCCTGACGGAACTAAAGAAAAAATCGAGATTGACGGAAAATCAGTTGATGGTTTTTATTTGGATGAAAATGATGCCGTAAACGGAAATGAATTGATCTTCAACAATCAGAAACCTTATGTAATTTACGGATTTGCAGGAGTTCCGGAAAGTAAAACTGTCACTTTTGAAGCCGGAGCGCGAGTTCATTTTCATGCCAATTCAGGACTTTTTGTAGATAATAATGCTTCTCTTCAAATTAACGGAAATGTTTCAACGACTGAAAAACTGGAAAACGAAGTTGTTTTTGAAGGCGATCGTCTGGAACCTGAATATTCTGATGTTCCCGGACAATGGAGTTCGGTTATTTTTTCTAAAGAAAGCACCAATCATTCGATCAATCATTTAACGTTGAAAAATGCAACAATTGGTTTATCAATCCAAAATCAGGATGAAACAGCTTTTCAAATCAAAAACACTCAAATTTACAATTGCGCCGAATATGGAATTTTAGCTCAAAATGCTCATCTTAATGGTGAAAACATTGTTATCAATTATTCCGGTTTAGCGAGTTTGTCTTGTGTTTATGGTGGAAATTACAGTTTTACGCATTGTACTTTTTACAATAATTGGCAAAGCAGTTCACACTTTTCGGTGAATTTAAGCAACAGTTTGGCCGGCGCAACTCCCGAAACAAATCCGTTAACGCAGGCGACTTTCAATAATTGTATCATTTATGGTTCGAATACCAGCGAATTTAATTTGAACAAAAATACTGCAGCACCTTTTGTATATCAATTAAACAATTGTCTATTAAAATTTACCAGTTCTTCATCAAATCCAGATTATCAGTTTAAAACCGATACGGAACATTATAACCAAATCATTCTAAACGAAAATCCGAAGTTTTATAATGTCAATCTCAATAAATTTAACATAGACAATACTTCTCCCGCTTTCGCGAAAGGAAATCAGATTTATATAATACCGTTGGATATTATTGGTGTAGCGAGAACTTCTCCTCCGGATTTGGGGGCTTATCAAAATGCTGTTTTTCCTGAGTAAAGGATTGCCACGAAGGCACTAAGGCACGAAGTTTTTTTTAAAAGTAATTATTAAACGTACTGTTTGTCATTTCGAGTAACGAGAAATCACACTAGAACTCGACAAAGATTGGCGACATACTATGCGGAGTTTTAGTGTGATTTCTCGTTCCTCGAAATGACATAAAATGAGAGAAAAACTTCGTGCCCTGGCGCCTTCGTGGCAAAAAAACACAACCGTAAGAAAATATATCTAAAAATAATCATTCCTTAACTCAGCGTATTTATAAAAGTAGTAGATTTGTTACAATTACAAAATTAAACTTCTCATAATCAATTTATTGAAAAGTTTATTTTGAAGTATTTTCAACCAAACCTAAAAACTATTTTTATGAAAAAATTTTACTCTTTTTTATTCCTACTACTTTTCACAGTCAGTTTCGCGCAGATTCCAAGTGGTTATTACAACACCGCAACAGGAACAGGTTACACTTTAAAAACTCAATTATACAACATTATTAAAGGTCATACTGATAACGGTTATGCAGGTTTGTACACGACTTATCAAACTTCTGACGTTGATAATTTTTATGAAAACGACGGAACTGTACTGGACATGTATTCTGAAAATCCATCAGGAACAGATCCTTATAATTATAGTACAGGAAGTACGCAACGCTGCGGAAATTATTCTGTGGAGGGCGATTGCTACAACAGAGAACATATTATTCCGCAATCAGTATTTAATGAGCAATCTCCAATGGTTGCCGATGCGCATTTTATTACGCCAACCGACGGAAAAGTAAACGGAATGCGTTCTAACTATCCGCATGGCACGGTGAGTTCAGCAACTTACACTTCTCAAAACGGAAGCAAATTGGGATCAAGTTCTGTATCGGGATATTCGGGAACTGTTTTTGAACCTGTAAATGCTTTTAAGGGCGATATTGCCCGAATGTATTTTTATTTTGCAACACGTTATGAAAATACCGTTTCTGGTTATTCTTTTCCAATGTTTGACGGTTCTGCCAATAAAGTATTTACAACAGCTTTCTTAAATGTTCTTTTGGCGTGGCATGCTCAAGATCCTGTAAGTGCGAGAGAAATTGCGAGAAACAATGCCATTTATGGGCGTCAAAATAACAGAAATCCATACATCGATCATCCAGAATATGTGAATCAAATTTGGGGAGGAACTTCTTCTACAGATACTCAGGCCCCAACGGCTCCAACGAGTCTGGCTTCGACATCAAAAACTTCAACATCAATTACACTTGCGTGGAATGCATCTACAGATAATGTAGCCGTTACAGGTTATGATGTTTATGCCAACAGTGTTTTAAAAACAACTGTTTCCGGATTATCAGCAACAATAACAGGATTAACGGCTTCAACAAGTTATTCTATTTATGTAAAAGCAAAAGATGCGGCCGGAAATGCTTCTGCATCAAGCGGTACAATTGCCGTAACAACGAACAGCAGCGGAACAGGCGGAACTGCAACAGATTTGCTTTTCTCTGAATACATTGAAGGTTCAGGAAATAACAAAGCGCTGGAAATCGCCAATAATACAGGAAGTTCTGTGAGCTTATCGGCTTACACGATTAAAAAACAAACCAATGGAGCGGGTTCGTGGAGTACTGGTTTGGCTTTAAGCGGAACTTTAACCACAGGAAGTAAATTCGTAATTGTAAACAGTTCTATTTCTTCTACTTGTTATTCTACAAGTGCCGCTAATATTTCAACTTCTGGAACGGAATTAATGTTTAATGGAAATGATGCTGTAGGTTTATTCAAAAATGGTGTTTTAATTGACATCATTGGAACTTTTAGCGGCGGAACAGCAAACTTTGCCATTGATGTTACTTTAAGAAGAAAATCGACTGTAACTTCTCCATCGACAACTTTCAATTTAAGTTCGCAATGGGATTCGTATGCAACTGACACTTGCAATAATCTGGCAAGTAAAATTGCGAAACCAATCGACGAAGAAATTACTGATTCTGATGAAATTATCATTTACCCAAATCCTTCTGACGGAAACTTCTATGTTGGTTTTGATAATTTGGATACGACTTATTCTATTGAAATTATTTCGTTTGCAGGACAAAAAGTTTTCGAAAAACAAAATACTACTGATGATGCGATTGCAGTTAGCCATTTGGCAAAAGGCATTTATGTTGTGCAAATCATTACAGATTCAAAAACAATAATTAAGAAAATCATAATCAATTAAGTTCTTTTCAACATATAAGTGATATAAGAAATTGAAGTTTTTTTGAATTGCCTCCAGCTTCAGCTGGAGGTTTAGAAATAGGATTATAAAAGGCTTAAGCCAAACAGGTACAGTTTTGCTTAAGCCTTTTTCCTTGATTTATTTTTTCATCCTATTCACCAAATATTAATCTTTGCGCCACTGCGACTTTGCGAGATTAAAAAAAACAAACTGAATAAATTTACCCAGATTTACAATAAAATTACAATCCATTTAAATCTGCTCAATCTGCCAAATCTGCGTGAAACAAAAAAAAACTTTGCGCCTTCGCGCCTTCGTGGCAAAAACTTTAAAAGAGTTTGTTTTCAAATTTGCGCTTGCTATTTATTTAAACTAAATTTGCACCTTCAATACAACAAACTACACATCACAATGATCCATTTCTTTGAAAACCAAAGCAAAACTGTTTTTGCCGTACAAACGCAAAACGAAATTTCGGCTCAAGACATTTCAAAATTAAACTGGCTTTTTGCCAACTCCAATAAGATCGAGAAATCCGCACTGTCGGATTTTTTTGTTGGTCCACGTGCCACAATGATCACACCCTGGAGCACAAATGCTGTAGAAATTACTCAGAATATGGGTATTCCTGGCATCATCAGAATTGAAGAATTTTTTCCGGCAACGGAAGATTTTACTGATTTTGATCCGATGCTTTTTCAAAAATTCAATCAATTAAATCAGGAGATTTTCACCATCAATGTTCAGCCAGAACCGATTTTGGAAATCGATGATATTGCGACTTACAACAAAGTTGAGGGTTTGGCTTTAAGTCAGGAAGAAGTTGATTACTTAGATAATCTTGCTGTAAAATTGGGAAGAAAACTTACTGATTCTGAAATCTTTGCTTTCTCTCAGGCAAATTCAGAGCACTGTCGTCACAAAATTTTCAACGGAACTTTTGTAATTGATGGTGAAGAAAAAGAAACTTCTCTTTTCAAATTAATTAAAAAAACATCACAGGAAAATCCTAATGATATAGTGTCTGCTTACAAAGACAACGTTGCTTTTGTAAAAGGACCAAAAGTGCAGCAGTTTGCACCAAAAACAGCTGACAAACCAGATTATTACGAGATCAAAGAATTTGATTCGGTTTTATCTTTAAAAGCAGAAACACATAATTTTCCAACAACAGTTGAGCCTTTTAACGGAGCTGCAACAGGTTCCGGAGGAGAAATTCGTGACCGTTTAGCAGGTGGTCAAGGTTCTTTGCCATTGGCCGGAACAGCGGTTTACATGACTTCTTATTCTCGTTTGAACGACGACAGAAAATGGGAAAACGCTGTTGAAGAAAGAAAATGGCTGTACCAAACGCCAATGGATATTTTAATCAAAGCTTCAAACGGAGCTTCTGATTTTGGAAATAAATTCGGTCAACCGTTAATTACAGGTTCAGTTTTAACTTTCGAACATGGAGAAAACGACCGTAAAATTGGTTACGATAAAGTAATCATGCAAGCGGGCGGAATTGGTTACGGAAAACTAGATCAGGCAATCAAAAAGAAACCACAAGAAGGCGATAAAATCGTAATTCTGGGTGGAGAAAATTATAGAATTGGAATGGGTGGAGCTGCGGTTTCTTCTGCAGATACTGGTGCTTTCGGTTCAGGAATTGAATTAAATGCCATTCAGCGTTCGAATCCTGAAATGCAAAAACGTGCTGCAAACGCCATTCGTGGTTTGGTAGAAAGCGACCATAATCCAATTGTTTCTATTCACGATCACGGAGCTGGAGGACACTTAAACTGTCTTTCTGAATTGGTGGAAGAAACCGGAGGTTTAATCGATTTAGACAAATTGCCTGTTGGAGATCCTACACTTTCTGCAAAAGAAATTATTGGTAACGAATCTCAGGAAAGAATGGGATTGGTTATTGGTCAAAAAGATATTGATATTTTGCAAAGAATCGCCGACAGAGAGCGTTCGCCAATGTATCAGGTTGGAGATGTAACGGGAGATCACCGTTTTACTTTTCAATCTAAATCAAATGGTTCAAAACCGATGGATTATGCTTTGGAAGATTTCTTTGGAAGTTCTCCAAAAACGGTTATGACCGATAAAACTATCGACAGAAAATATGCTGATGTTACTTACGACGGCGCCAATTTCGAAAGTTATTTAAAAGATGTTTTACGTCTGGAAGCTGTTGCTTCAAAAGACTGGTTAACGAATAAAGTAGACCGTTGTGTGGGTGGAAAAGTTGCCAAACAACAATGTGCAGGACCTTTGCAATTGCCTTTGAATAATGTTGGCGTTATGGCTTTGGATTATTTAGGTAAAGAAGGAATTGCCACTTCTATTGGCCACGCTCCTATTGCTGCTTTGATTGATCCGGTTGCAGGAAGCAGAAACGCTATTGCAGAATCATTATCAAACATTATCTGGGCACCAATTAAAGACGGATTGAAAGGAATTTCACTTTCTGCCAACTGGATGTGGGCTTGTAAAAACGAAGGTGAAGACGCTCGTTTGTACGCTGCTGTTGAAGGCTGTTCTGAATTTGCTATTGAATTGGGAATCAATATTCCGACAGGAAAAGATTCTCTTTCGATGAAACAAAAATATCCAAATGACGAAGTAATTGCACCGGGAACGGTAATTATTTCTGCAGGAGGAAACTGTACAGATATTAGAAAAGTGGTTGAACCGGTTTTACAGAAAAACGGAGATTCTATTTATTATATCAATTTATCTCAGGATGATTTCAAATTAGGAGGTTCTTCTTTTGCACAAATCAGAAACACAATCGGAAAAGAAACTTCGACAATAAAAGATGCTTCTTTCTTCAAAAATGCTTTTAATACCATTCAGGAATTAATCGGTGAAAACCAAATTTTAGCAGGTCACGATATCGGAAGTGGTGGATTGATTACAACTTTATTAGAATTGTGTTTTGCTGATGTAAACCTTGGAGCTAAAATTGATTTCTCAGCTTTCGCAGAAAAAGATTTATTGAAAATTCTTTTCGCTGAAAACATCGGAATCGTTTTCCAGGCAAAACAAGATGCAACTGTTGAAGCGAAATTGAAAGCTAATAATATCGAATTCTTCAAAATTGGTTCAGTTCAAAGTACGCCAAGTTTGGAATTTGGTCCCGAAGCCTCGGGATATAATTTGGATATTGCGGAGTATAGAGATGTTTGGTTTGAAACTTCTTATTTATTAGATCAAAAACAATCTAAAAACGGAACTGCAAAAGCACGTTTTGAAAACTATAAAAATCAAGCTTTAAATTATACTTTCCCATCTCATTTTACTGGAAAAGCGCCTGTAATTGATGCTTCTAAACCAAGACCAAAAGCGGCTATTATTCGTGAAAAAGGAAGTAATTCTGAGCGTGAAATGGCAAATGCAATGTATTTGGCAGGTTTTGATGTAAAAGACGTTCACATGACAGATTTAATTTCTGGACGTGAAACATTGGAAGACATTCAATTTATTGGTGCTGTTGGAGGATTCTCTAACTCAGATGTTTTAGGTTCTGCAAAAGGTTGGGCCGGAGCTTTCTTATACAACGAAAAAGCAAAAACAGCTTTGGATAATTTCTTCAAAAGAGAAGATACTTTATCTGTTGGAATCTGTAACGGATGCCAGTTGTTTATGGAATTAGAAGTTATTAATCCGGAGCATGAAGTGCACGGAAAAATGCTTCATAACGATAGTAACAAACACGAAAGTATTTTTACTTCTGTGAAAGTTCAGGAAAACAATTCGGTTATGTTATCGACATTGGCCGGAACTACTTTGGGAGTTTGGGTTTCTCACGGAGAAGGAAAATTTAATTTACCAATGGGTGAAGAAAACTACAACATTGTTTCGAAATATGCTTACGAAGGATATCCTGCAAACCCAAATGGTTCTCATTACGATGTAGCCATGATGTGTGATAAAACAGGTAGACATTTGGTTACAATGCCTCATATTGAGCGTTCGACTTTTCAATGGAACTGGGCACATTATCCAAAAGACAGAAATGACGAGTTTACACCTTGGCATGAAGCTTTTATCAACGCCAGAAAATGGATTGAGAATAACTAAAAAAAACGCCACGAATTCACGAATTTATTTTTAACTAATTCGTGAATTCGTGGCGAAAAAATAAAACAAAAAGAATGCCTCAGCACTATCCCTATTAGCTGAGGCACTTTTATTTAAAACCTTTTGGTGCCGAAGCAACTCCTGTTACAACATTTGAGGCATTTAAAACAAACAGCCCTGAAGTTATCGTATCTTGTCCCCCAAAAAAAGATTCTCCACGATTGTATTGTTAAACAATACGTCTCTTGTCCTCCGACCAACAAGCCTGAGTCAATCGCTGCAACGGTCCACCAAGGTTCTGCATCTGGTGGCGGCGTCTTTTTTTTAATAAAACGCCTCCACAAATTTGAGTATTAGTTCCACACTTACTCATTTTATATAAAAAGCAGTTTCAATATTCAAGAATAATAGCTGCCCGTTTTAATTTTCCGTTTACTAATTTTAGCGAGGTAAAACTACTATTTACCTCAAAGAAATAATAAGGGAATTTCCCGTTTCTTATAGGGGAAAAACACCCTTTTTTCATTTCTTCGAAAAAAACAGTTCTGAGATTTCACAAACTGCATAATTCAGAAAAATCAAAAGAATATCAGTTACTTATTCAATAAAAACCTTCTTAAAATAAAAAGTTTAAAAAAACGCATTCATATTTATTTCCGATTTCTTTTTCTATTGAAATTTGAACTATATTCGCCAAAAAGTTCCTGCCACGAAAACTTTTTTAACCCAAAAACATTAAAACCTACATACAATGAAAATCCTAAGAATACTTCTTATTGCATTATTTTTTATTGCTACAAAATCTCATTCACAAGTTCAGGTAGATGCCATTAATTACAAAAATCATGAGCGTTATATAACAACTACACTTAATTATCCGGTTCCGGGAACTTATTTACCAATAGGTCAAAAAGCGCCTAGTACAGTCTTAAACCCTGATGGAACGGGCGTTATCCAGAATGCAGATTTAAGTAAAAGTAAAATTAACTGGGGAATTGAATGTACAGACGAAGGTACACCCATTTTTAAGGAAGGTTTTAATAGTGCATCTTATACTTTCTGGTACAGAATTACAGACAGCGAAGAGTGGAATTACACACAGCTTTCTATACATTTCCTTAAGAAAAGAATGTTCCTGATGGGAGAAAGAGTAAAAGAATATGAAGATTATAACGTACAATAATTGTGCATTAATTTAAATATTTCTTTGTTTTTTCTAAATTTTGCTACAAAAAAGAAAACGTTTTCGTTCATTTTCAATAGTACCTATAATTTTTCCCATAAAATTTCATAAAAATAAAAATTATACCTTATTTTTATTTAATTTGCAGTAAAATTCAATATATTAAACATGGTTTCAATCACACGCCTTTTTGATTTTCCTTATTATCAACAAGAGACTTATAACCTTCCGGTTGCTTTGGCAACTAAAAAAAACGGGGTTTGGGAAAAAACATCCACACAGGAATATATTGCAAAAGCTAATGCTGTTTCGAGAGCATTATTGCGCATGGGTGTTCAAAAAGATGACAAAATTGCTTTAATTACTTCTAATAATCGTACGGAGTGGAATATCATGGATATTGGTATTTTACAAACGGGAGCACAAAATGTTCCAATTTACCCAACAATTGCCGAAGAAGATTACGAATATATATTAAACCACAGCGGCAGTATTTACTGTTTTGTTTCGGATACCGAAGTATTGAACAAGGTAAATGCCATAAAAGCGAATGTACCCACTTTAAAAGAAGTGTATACATTTGATGAAATTGCGGGCGCCAAACATTGGTCTGAATTATTGACTTTAGGCGCAGACGAAAGCAATCAGGCTGAAGTTGAGGGTATAAAAGACAGTATTAAAACAGATGATTTAGCCACCATAATCTACACATCCGGAACTACAGGAAAACCTAAAGGTGTTATGTTATCGCACAAAAATATTGTGTCGAATGTTTTAGACAGTGCGCCAAGAATTCCGTTTGATGCAGGAAAAAGCACCGCTTTGAGTTTCCTGCCTATTTGCCATATTTTTGAAAGAATGATTTTGTACATCTATCAATATTATGGAGTTTCAGTTTATTTTGGAGAATCAATTGATAAAATTAGTGATAACTTAAAAGAAGTACAGCCAACTGTAATTACAGCGGTACCAAGACTTCTTGAAAAAGTTTACGATAAAATTTATGCCAAAGGCGGTGAATTAACCGGAATTAAGAAAAAACTATTTTTCTGGGCTATAGATTTAGGTTTAAAATACGAGCCTTACGGAGCAAACGGTTTTTGGTATGAATTTCAATTAAAAATTGCCAGAAAACTTATTTTCAGTAAATGGAAAGAAGGTTTGGGTGGAAAATTAGATTTAATGGTTTCCGGGAGTGCTGCTTTACAGCCACGTTTAACAAGAGTTTTTGCTGCTGCAGAAATTCCGGTTATGGAAGGTTACGGTTTGTCTGAAACATCGCCGGTAATTGCTGTAAACGATCAAAGAAATAAAGGTTTTAAAATTGGAACTGTTGGAAAAGTAATTCGCAACGTTGAAGTAAAAATTGCTGAAGACGGTGAAATTCTTTGCAAAGGACCAAACGTAATGTTGGGTTACTATAAAGATCAGGAAAAAACAGATGAAGCTTTAAAAGACGGATATTTCCACACGGGAGATATCGGAGAAATTGACAAAGAAGGTTTCCTTAAAATTACCGATCGTAAGAAAGAAATGTTCAAGACTTCGGGCGGAAAATATATTGCACCTCAGCTTATTGAAAACGCCATGAAACAATCTCGTTTTATTGAGCAGATTATGGTAATTGGTGAAGGCGAAAAAATGCCGGCAGCTTTTATTCAGCCAAATTTTGAATTCGTAAAAGAATGGGCAAAACTACATAAAGTAACTTTAGGAAGTTCTAACGAAGAAATCGTAAAAAACGAACAAGTTGTAAAACGTATTGACAACGAAATTGAGGAAATCAACAAAAAATTTGGACACTGGGAACAAATCAAACGTTTTGAACTTACTCCGGATGTTTGGTCTATCGACGGCGGACAACTGACTCCTACTTTAAAATTAAAGCGTAAAATTATCAAAGAAATCTACAAAGATCTTTACGCTAAAATATATGGTCAAAATTAAATAAATCAAGATAATACAAACCAACGGAAAACGGCTATCAAATGATAGCCGTTTTTTTTATTGGTCTTTATAAAATGCTTCTGTAAGATAGAAAACTGTATCTATGAAAAATAAATTATCATTAAAAGTTAGAACATTTTCATCATGTAAATCTTCAAGAATAATACCAACTTCTGGATTAAAATAATCGTTATTTCTAGTATTAACAAAACCATTAGAAATTAAAAACTGCCTTACATTTTCTAATTCCGTATCACAATTAGATTCTACAAATTTCTGTTCTACAACAGCATAAAGTGTATCATCTTGTTCATAAAATCCAATTAATTGATAAGCTGTATCAGGAAAAAAGTAATTATTTAATAATAAATTATTGAAATAATCTTTCCAAGACTCATAATAAATACTATCGTTTAGCTTGATTACTTTGTGTTTGTTTTGAAGATAAACTTTTTGCTCAGCGCCAGAAGAGATAAAAGCATTAATATTTATATAAGTAATCCAAAAACTGTTTCGATTACAAAATTCTTTTATCAACGCTGTTTCTTCACTTTTGATTTGCTTGCCTGACTCAAACGTTCCGCTTGCGCTCTTGCTTTTTCTAAGGTAACGGGAGATTGTTTGGATAGAATTTCCATGCCTAACTTGGCTCTTTCCTGAAATGATATTTTGTAGTTCATTTTTCATGAAGTTTATAATGCAAATATAAAGATTTAAAGTTAGTATTATTGGCTATTCAATTGAAGTAAGAAAAAACATATATTTACAATACGCGAAAACAACCAAGACCGTATTTAATCATATTAAAAAAAATTCAAAAAAATAAATAAATATATTATTGATTACTTCAAAGATTAAATAATGAAAAATTATAACCTTAGGTGAAACCAATTAAACAAAGAGAAAATTGAAAAAAAATATTTTATTATCACTATTAATTTGCTTACCATTTGCTTGTTGTAAGAAAAAAACAATAATTGAAAATGAATTAGATACAATAGGAATTAATAAAGAAAATTATAATGTAATCGACACATTTTTTTATGAAAGTAAAAAAATAAAAACTTTACGGTTTTACAAAGAAAAATCAGATTACATTATGGTTGGGTTTTACGAATCGGGAAAAAAGAAATCAATTGTCAATATTAAAAATAATAATCAAATTTATGATACAATTATTGATTGGTACGAAAATGGAAGACCTAAATGGGTCCGTAAATATGACAATAATGGAGTACAGATAGGAAAAAACATTAATTTTAGAGAAAATGGAAGCCTTGAACATGAGTATGATAATGAAAAAGAAGAATCAACCGATTATTGGCCAAATGGAAAACCAAAATTTAAATTCGTAGAAAACGTATCGCAAAGTTATCATTATCTCAATGGCAACTTTATGGAAAAATATACACCCAAAACAAAAAAAAAGGTGAATATAACGTAGAATATTTTAATGAAAATGGAGGTTTGGTTTTTTCAGGACTTTATAGAAAAAGGATTCTTTTTAAAGACAATTTAAGATATAATGGAAAAATCATTTGCTATTTTAACAATGGAAAAATTTCACATTTTGAAAATATTGTAAATGGAATTCCGAATGGAAAATTTTATGCTTATTATGATAATGGGAATCTAAAATATGAAAGTGAAGTAAAAAATGCGGAAGAGATTTATTATAAAGGATATTATGAAAATGGAAAAGTTAGTATTATTCGAGACGGAATCAAAAATACATTTACGCAGTGGGACGAAAAAGGAAAACTAATAGAGCAAGAACCACTTTGAGCTTTATGAGCATTGGGTTTTGACTGAAAGAAAAAAGGTTGAACATTTAGAGAGGAAAATAATATTCTTTAATAGGATTTATATATAAAATGCGCAAAATTAAAGAAAACGGCTGTCTCACAAAGACAGCCGTTTTTTATTTCACGAAGATTTCCTTCAATTGTCCGATCACGTTACCGCTTCCTGAAATCGTAATTTCGCCAATTTTATCGGCAATTTTTTCTACGTATTCCATCTCTTTCAATTTCCACAACATTTCGTTTTCTTCCATCAGCTTTGCTGTGTTTAGCAAACTTCTTGTTGCTGCGGTTTCTTCTCTTCGCATAATACTGTTGGCCTGTGCTTTTTTCTCGGCAACCAAAACCTGATTCATGATTTCTTTCATATCTCCCGGCAAGATTACGTCACGAATTCCGGCATCAGAAATAACCAAACCTAAATCAGATATTTTAGTAGTTACTTCAGCTAAAATCGCCTCGGCAATTGTATCTTTTTTAGCCAGTAATTCATCCAGAGTTAATCCGCCAACAAAAGCTCTTAAAGCCAATTGCATGGCTACATACAATTGTTTATCAAAGTCCTTGTTATCGACCAACGCTTTCATGACATCAACAACCTGGTATCTCACAAAGAAATTGATTCTCAATCCGGCTTTATCTTTGGTCAACAATTCCTGACCAGAAATTTCTACTTGCTGCTGTCTGGCATCAACAGTTTTAACTTCGATCGTAATGGCGTTATTCCAGAAATAATGCGTTCCGGCTTTTAGCTCTTTTATAAAAGTTCCGTTTACAAACAGCAAAGCTTTATCATTGCTGGAAACAATGAATTTTCTAATTAACAACCTCAGCTTCGCATTTTCTAATAGATTGACAGGAATCTTTTCTGTAATATCAATTTTAGAAATGTCTGCTCTTATGAATTCATTTTTTACAATTCCTCTCCAAAAAGCATATCTTCCGGCAGTTAAAACCTCTTTAAAGTTACCGTTTACAAATTGCAATACAATTTCATTATCCGCAACTTCTACAACTTCTAATATTGCTGTAAGCATTTCATTTTGCAATAAGATATTCAACTCAAACGGCGCCTGAAATGATGCATTCATATCGTAAATCATTACATTTTTGTTTCCAAAAATCCAATGCAAACCTTCTTCTAATACGTTAATTAATTTTCTGTTTTCGAATACCAATCCTACTTGGTAAGCTTCGATTTTAATTCTTTTTATCATAATATTTTTTGTTTCAGGTTTTCTTTGTTTCAGGTTTAAAGTTATGAAACCGTTGAAAAACCTATATTCTATATTCTTTATTCTTTATTCTAAAGTCTATTCTCTATATTCTATATTCTATTTTCTTTTCTCTCTTTCTAAATAAAAAAAACCTCTTTGCCTTTCTCCTCCGAGAAAAACGGACGAATAGTTTGTACTTTGTTTACTCCAATTGTTTGCGATTCTATTTTGTAAAAGCGATTCTAAATTCTAAAAAAATCGCTAAGACAATCAAACCGAAAAGGAAAAGAGTATCTCAAAATACATTTCTGTTCGCACTGGTTTTATCGTGAGTGTGAAATTCGGATCCCAAAATCCTAGCTTCACTGACAAAGACAAATCAGTTTTTTCCTAATGAGCATCTTTTTAAGAGTGATGCGCTCTGACAGATTTACAGTCTGTTGACTTACCATTCGTCCAACCATCCCTTCAGGAATGGTGCAGGAATCGAACCTGCAATTTCTATTGCTCTACCGAACTGAGCTATCGCATTGCTGCGAATGGGAATCGAACCCACGACACATAGAGTGTGGGATAGTTTTTTGGCGAACTATCGGAAACCTTCAAATCAAGTTGCATAGAAAAACATAATTCGCTTTCGCGGAAAGTTCCCTACAATGGTGCTATACAGAAACACGCAACAGGACTTGTTTGATATTGTAAATCAAAGTTTTCTTTGATGTATTTCGATTTTTAAAAGAACGTTTTTATTTCCTCAGCAAATATTCAAATGACACTGCGCAATAATTCTGCGCAGTATAATATTTTAATTTATCCAATCAATTATAGTCGATAAATAGACTTGTCTAACGTCTTCAAATCGGGTTATGTTCGGAATATTATTCAGGATTTAAACCTGAAATTTGTGGAAATAGTAGGATTCGAACCTACTCAGTCAAAGACAACGGTTTTACAGACCGCCCTAACTCTCCAGCTTTAGCGTATTTCCATTTGTCTGGGAAGCAGGATTCGAACCTGCGACCTCCCGCGTCCAAGGCGGGTAAACAACCACCGTTATCTTCCCAGTTTTTTTTTAAAGATTCTGAGGGACTAAGATTCTAAGTTTTTTCAACCTTGTACCTTTTTACCTCTTCACCTTTTTCCTCAGAACCTTAGTCCCTCAGAACCTCAGCACCTTTAAAAAAGCGGCTCATACGGGAGTCGAACCCGTTTCTCCCGAGAGACAGTCGGGAAGGTTAGCCAGTAACCCCAATGAGCCAGTTCTTTCTAGAGAACGAGCGATTTCGGAAGGAATCGAACCTTCAACCTATTGATTAACAGTCAAGCGCTCTGCCAATTGAGCTACGAAATCATTTATTTTTGGACACAAAAAAAGCACCCGGTTAAAGGTGCTTCATGAGATTAAATACGATATAACTATCCTATTGCCTGTATTCATGCACCTGTATTGTTAAACATCCAAGATATGAACTCGGATTTAGCAGTTTTGCGTTATGTATGTTTTTATTAAAAGCCATTTTATATGTTGTATTATATTTTGAAATCATTGTTAGTATTGAAATTCTTGTTTCAGATTTTCTTCGGCAAAGATAAAGTCTAAAAAACCAATTATCCAAATCATTTTTAAAATTATTCTATTGACAATCAAATAGTTACCAATTAATTAAAACCATAAAAATTCCTGTCCGCATACTTGTGCAGATCCTTAATTTTATCAAATGACTGTCTCTCATCAGATTACTTTTCAAGATTATATTTCGCTATTTGGTTTAATCATTAAACATTTGGTCAATTATTTTTTTAATTATTTTTAGTTAAGGGTTATTTTTTATCATTTTTATGCCATACTGAGCGATCAATATTTCTCAAACTGAGAGATGCCAAAGGCATCTAAAACAAAAAAAGCGCCCCGATAAGGACGCTTTTATATATTTATGTTGAGTTTGTAACTACAATTTACACTTCAATTCATTAAAATACATACTACATCCTGAGCATTTAGCTGGAGGAAATCCCGCTAAACGATCGCTACATTGTCTTACTGACAGATTGATATGTATGTTTTTCATTTTCATTTCGGGGCAAATGTAAGCGTTTTATTAATATAATTTAACAATTCTATAGTATTAGTCCTGAAATATTTATCGGATTGTTTAAAAATTTTAACCTAAATTTTCCCTGAAAAGCCCGACAAAACCTTAATAATTTTATATTTTTGAGAATATACGCACTCTCATTCAGCCCATAAACAAATATGAAAAAATACCTCAAATACATCGATGGAAATTCCGATAAGTTTTGGCAAATTGAAGTTACAGGATTAGAATATACGGTGACTTACGGCAAAAACGGAACTTCGGGAACTTCTCAAACCAAATCATTTTCTACAGACGAAGAATGTCTGAAATCAGCAGAAAAAATACTTGCCGAAAAAGTAAAAAAAGGATATTCAGAAACCGGTGATGTTGCTGTGGATTCAAAACCAAAAACAGCTAAAAGCAATAAGTCTGATGAAGTTATTGAAGAATATGACACTATCATAAAATCTAAAAATATTGATTTGCTTTTGCCTTTTCTAAAAGAAAAATTAAAAGGAAATATTGAGGCTTTAAAAAAACAGATTAAGAAAAGTAAGCGTTACTTTATGACATATACTGATCTTACAAAAGATCCGGGTTATGTAAAAAAAGACAAACACGATTATGGCTGGGGAACCCGCGGCGATAAAAAACAAAGTGATATTATTACCCTTAGTGCCATTGCATTATTCGATAAAACCGAAATCAATTCCTGGGATGAAGCTTTGAGTTTATTGAATGAAATAGACGAAAGGCCTACTGTTCTGGATGTTTTATTGTGGGCAAAACCCAATTGGCTAGATACCTTTATTTTAGACAAAGTAAAAAGACAAGACTGGGTTGGATTTAATTATCATATTCTGCGCAAATTAGAAGAGCAGGATTTATTGCAATATAATGCCGAATTATACGCTTTGACTCTTGCGGCAACTAATGAGTGGCGCGCCAAGATGAAAACCCGGAAATTTGTAAATAATTCGTTAAACGACCAACTAACTTATCAAAGGGATATTCCGGAATTGTTTAACTATGAAACGATTCTGCACAATAGTTTCTTTAGAGATAATGATGCTCAAAAACATGATGAATTTCAGACCTGGACCGTTATTTATCAATCTTTATTAGAAGAAAAAAAGATGGATCGCGCGTTTTTTATCGAAAATGCCATACTGATTCAAACCAAAGAATGGAACAATAACCTGAAATCTTTTTTTAGAAAAAGAATCGAAGAATTTAATGTTACAGCCGATGAACTTATCATTCATCAGGAAAATATATTCTCTTATTTACACAATCCGTATCCACCAATAACAAGTTACGGAATTGAATTGATCAAGAAAATGTACGATCATCCAAAATTCAAAACTAAATCATTCCTGGAATGGCTGGAACCTTTAATGATGCGCAGCGATTGCAAAGCGGCCATTAAAAACGTTCTGCCAATATTAGAAAAAATAACCAAATCAAACCCGAAACTAAGCCCGGCAATCGCATCCATTATTGCTGATGTTTATGTCATTGCAGATTTGGCTTTGCAGGAACGCACTACCAAAATTATCACCAAAATTGCCAACGTAAAAGATAAGGTTCTTAAAGAGAAATTGTCTTCGTACGTAACAATGATGCAGGGAAATATAAAATCAGGATTAACGCAATTTTTAGATGAAGATAGTCTGGTTGTCGATCATTCTGCTTTAGAAGAATATGTATTTGAACCTCAAAAAGAGTTATTGCTTACAGACGAAGTTCAGTTGCCAAAGGATTGGAATGATGTTGTTTTTCAGTTTGGAAATTTCATAAATTCTGATGAAACTGTAGATGCAGAAATTCTTTTGAATATTTATATCTCACAACGGGATTTGTTTCCGGCAGATTATGCAGCGCAATTGCAGCCCTATGAAAAACAATTGCAGAAACATTATTTTGAAGCAGTTCATAAAAATTTTGTGAAGGCTTTTTTGCAATCTAAAATCGCCAACATCGATAACAAATTCAATAGTAAAGTCAATCATTATTCAAAGATTAATACCACTTTGTTGATGCAGCCTTTACTCGAAAAAGTTCAGCAAAAAATAGATTCAAATTCTACTTTGCCCCTGCTCTCTTTACCGAGTCATAAACCGTATTGGGTTGCTCCAAAAGTTTTGTTAGAAAGGGTTATTGCGTATCAAAACACCAATGAAGAAATTGATTCTGTCGATCTTGCTATTGCAATCGCGCGTATGCCGAGAGAAAATGTCGAAGATGCCATTCCGTTATTGGATAAAATTGAAGGTGAACTCAAATCCCTATTATCGTTTTGTCTGGGCGTAAACGCTAAAATCGAATTAGACGAGACTTCTATGTTCTCGAAACTATTGGCAACAATGGGAAAAACGACCAAAGAAACCGGAAAATTATCGCTTTGGGCAGTTGCGGCAAGAACTTTTTATCCTAACGATACTTTTGCTGAATTTGAAAATACGTATCTGAAAGACATTCCGTTTGTGGTGTCTCCTTTTAAACCAAATGTTCAGTTTAAAGAAAAATGGAACGAATGGACAAATTATCAAACCAAAGAAAAAGAGCGAACGCCATCGTGGTACGAACTAAAATTTGATTTGCCTAATTATTCTAAAATTCCAAATTATTTGCTGTACAGCCTTGATGCTTATCAGCGGTCAAACGATTGGGATTATTTACTAAGTTATGCAGGAAACACCTATTTCTGGCATAGTCTTACACCCCAAAATTCAGATGCACTGGCATTGACTTTATTGCAAAATTGCGTAACCGGCGATGGAGCAAAACCAGAATTAAAAGGATTTCTTGAGATTATAAACCGCCCGGAATTTCGATTCTCGGATATTAGTCTGCTATTGTTTGCATGTACTTTCTTTCAGGAGAAAAAAGATTTACGCTTACTGGCATCCGAAGTTTTGATTCAGCTAATCGAAAAACAAGCTATTGATGTTGAACTTTTTGCTCAGAAAATAGCGTATCTCACAACAGAAAAATATGGTGTTTTTTTAAGATTGGTCGACGGATTAATTGCCCTGAAAGATGTTTCGCCTTTGCATAACAATGCCTTATTGAAATTGTTTAATTCGTTCTTTTCAACTCTTGATTTAAAGGAAAAATTGCCAACGAACTTCAAGAAAATCATCGAAAACTATCTTGATATTTTAACCAAAACCAATCAGAAACCATCTGCGGAAGCCATTGTTTTCTTCGAAAAATGGAAAGATAATGCATCGCTTAAATCATTGATTAAGCAAATTTTAAAATAAAGAAAATGACAGATCTAGAATATAATTATAAAGGAATTTCGACTTACAGTAAAACCAAAGGCATTAATAATCTGGTTTTGGCACATCAAACCGAAATCGAAGAAGTCAATAACATTCCGTGTTTTTTCTGGGGAAGTTTAACCGATCCTTATGTTACCGCAAAATGCTGGACTACGATTGCCAAAGTGGTTCGTTCCAGTTTTGGCCCCATTCCGCCAAGTCTTCGTGATCCTATTGTTTCGGCAGGATCTGAGCGTTTACGTTTCGAAGGGTTTTCGTCCTGCAACGGCGTTTATGTACGACTGGATATGAAACCCGAAGCGATCGATGGTGAATTTATTGCTAACGGAACAACGAATGTCGATTTTAATGATCCGATGCTGAATGCTTTAAATGCAATTCAGAAAAACGAAAAAGTAACACTTGCCGTTGGTCAGCAGGATGTTCAGGTTATTACGAGCAAAGCAAAAGTGACCGAGAAAAAAGTAACCTTACCGATGCGCTGGATAAAAGGTTTAACGAGCGTTCAGTTGTATCTGGCAGATATGGATATTAAGTTTGAATTGAATAAAATTCAGACGATTCAGTTGTTTCAAAGTTTACCAAAAGGGTCTGTAAAAGGCGATTTTTTCATAACCAAAAGAGCCGGAAAATTTATGTTTTCGACTTTGGCAACAGCCGATAGTGTTAGAATTGGAGGCGTTCAAAGGTTGCGCTTGTTAGAAGGAATTCTGGCTATTGTAGATAAAATTTTCATCTACGAATCGTCAGACAAACAAACATGTGCGATAGTCGCCGAATTTGGAAAAATGCAGCTTTTAATGGCTTTTTCTCCTGATTTGTACCGAGGATTTTCGGGCGAAGGAAATGTACTGGAAACCATGACCGAAAACTTACCCATAGAATGGGTTTACGGATTGAACAGTTTATTAAAATCAAACGAAACTTTTGACCCAACGATGCTTTCTATCGAAAATGACATTGATTTTGGCACGATGGATAACTTGACATCTAATTTATCCTCAATGGGATTATTGGGTTATGATTTAAGCGAAAAAGCGCATTTCTACCGTCGTCTCCCTTTTAAAACCGAACGCATTTTATCACTAAACCCAAGACTTAAAAATGCCAAAAAACTATTAGCTAACGAAGACATCGAAATCGTCGAGCGAAGAGCCGATTATATCGAAGCCAAAGTAAAAGGTTCCGGCGTTGTACACAAAGTAATTATCGACAATAATTCGCAAAAATGTACTTGCGACTGGTTTACGGCTTATCAGGGCAAAAGAGGAATTTGCAAGCATATTTTGGGGGTTAAGATGATGGTTTCCTGATATTAGATTTTATATTAAAGAAAATCGCCCTGATGTTGGGGCGATTTTAGACGCTGATAATACGGATTCGCTTTCGCGAAAACGCTGATTTATACGGATTTTTTTTAGATTGCTATTTTTATTTAATATTAAAGCTGTTTCTTCACTTTTGATGTACTCGCCTCTTTAAGCCGTTTTACCTGTGCTCTTGCTTGTTCTAAAGTTACAGGACCTTGCTTTGCAAGTATTTCCATGCCTAACTTAGCTCTTTCCTGAAATGATATTTTGTAATTCATTTTTCATGAAGTTTATAATGCAAATATAAAGATTGAAAATTACTATTTACTTTACTTACATAAAAAGCAAGAAAAACCATATTTATCAAAAACACTTATATTTTTATTTCATTAAATCCTCTTGATAAAGTTGTTGGGCTTTATGAGTGTTTGGTTTTGGCTGAAAGGGAAAAGGTTACCTTTTACTCTTAAGACGAAGTCAGGAGGTTTTGCTGAATTAGAATGTCAGAGCTTAGATATTTCATGGTTTTATAATCTTCCTGCGATTATTTAATTGTTTTATTTGCTCATCGATCAATGCATCGAAGTAAATATCTTCATCAGAATTAATTTCTGCCAACATTTCGGCAAGTTTTATTTTTACAATTGGTTCGTCAATTAATGATATTAAATTTTTGTGATATAATAATTCTTCAGGCTGAGATTTATATATAAAACTAATACTTTCGTTTTGTTTTTTTACTACATTTTTCCTTTGAAGTTCATCATTTAACCATTCTATAGTTTTGTTTATTTTAAATTGAGCAAATGCACCAATATAACCATCTGACATAAAAAAATTATCGGCTAACAATTCATGAATATTTGCTCCAAATGACTTTCTCTCTTTTTGTATCTGAGTCGTTTTTCCTTTTTCAATTTCTAAATACATAATATTATCTCTTGGAATGTCCGATAAAATAAATGGTGAGTGAGTAACAAAACAGATATTTATAGATTTAATGTTTTTCAACTCAATTCTTGCAATACTATCCAAAAAATACTTAATAAAAGTTTTTTGTAATTCAGGGTGAAAATACAATTCTACTTCCTCTAAAACAATATTTATATTTTTATACTTTATTTTATCGCCAGCAACAGAATCTAAATTACTTAAATGATACAATAATGAACTTACCATGTAAATTTGTTGTTTTTCACCCGAGCTTAAAGAACTAAATTTTATTATCTTATAATTTCCAATTATGGGTGTTAACAATATTTCTATTTCAAAAATTGGAGGGGGAATTAATTCTAATATTGATTGATTATCTAATCTAATTTCTTCAATTGATTTAGAAACTTCATTTAAAGTTATTTCTGTACTATTATCCGTAAAATTTAAATAATCATTTTTTAAATAATTTAATGTTTGCTTTAATTTAAAAGTAATATGACTTGTATCAAGACATAATTTATCAATAAATTGCATAAATAATGTCAAATCGAATTTAAGATGTTTTGGTAATAAATAGTCTTTATAATCATCGTATTTTTTACAAATACTTATTAATTTATAAATGATATATGATCTGGCAGTTTTATATTTTTTTTCTGAAAAAATATTTAAATCAAAATTGTGAACATTAACAATTTTACACATTAATATCTTAACTATATAATTTCTTTCCTCTGTTGTAAAAACACTTAAATCAAATATATGTGGCCTATTATTCTTATTTTTTATCTCTTTGTCCCAGTATTCGACATTATTTTTTATTGGTTTTAATTTCAAACTAAGATTAGTAGCTATCAAATTATCACCAATCTTTCTGAAATTTACATTCCCATTTTTAATGGGTCTTAATAAATTTCCTAAAATTCTCTGTTTTACTAATTCATTTTCTCTAGCGATTTCAAAATCACCGTTAGTTCTCATAGGATTAAGAACTAAAGGTGTTTGATAAGAATCATTTTTATGAAATAATTCTTTTAACCAATCAATAAATTTACTCTTATGAATAAATCCAAATTCATTACTATTATAAGCATAATGGGAATAATTTACTGCTTCAGTATAAAAAAAATCTTCTAAAGAGAAAAAATATTTATTAGATTTCTGAATTATTCTTCCTTTATTGTCAAAATTAAAAACTTCATATTTTTCATCTTCAACTACTATTTTATAAAATTTATCCGTAAAAAAATAAAATTCAACATGAATTCCCATTACTACTTTCAAATCAGCGGTTATAGTTTTATGCTTATCGTCTTTGACATATTTAAAATTATAGGCAATATTGTTTATTGCTCTAAATAGTAAATCAATTATCGAACTTTTTCCACATCCATTTTTACCAACAATTGCCGAAACATTTATCGAAATATCACCATTTTCACCTTTTATGTCAAACAAACTTTCAGGGTAACTTTCTTTATTTTTTTGAATAATAGTTTCAACTCTTTTAATTTTCTTAATTTCATAATTTTGGTAAAAATAATATAGTTTATCTTTCTCTAAAATTTTAGTAAAATCATCCGAACACTTTGGCAAAGCTTTAATAGCAATAATTTGAAAATTATTTATATTTTTTTTATCCATCTTTTTTAATTATTCCTAATTCAATTAAAATATCTCTCTTCATTTTACTTAATGGTCTTTTATCAAACATTGACTCATCTTTGTAAACTCCAAAAGCCAATCTGTAAATCTCTTCTTCTGAAATAGCAAGTCCAGTAAATTGGGTAGTAAGTTTTTGCAAATAACTTTCAGAATAAGTATCTCTAATTTTTCTTAAATCAACAATTTCATCCTCATGGGTTTGATAAATCTCTTGAAGTCTAAAAGCTTCAACTGTATTTCTTCCTTTTGAATTTTCTTTTGTTATTAACTTAAATCCATATTCATTCAGTGATTTATTATAATAACTAAATTTAATTTCTTCATTGATAACTGAATTTTTATCTAAGTATGGATGAAAATGATTTTCCAAAGTCATTAAATTAGCTCTTTTAACAGAACTATTACAGACATGACAACTTGGAATCAAATTATAAAAAGAAAGACTTAAAAGAGGGAACTCACTTCGTGGAAACCAATGATCAAATTCAGGTCTAGTAATTGTTGTTGTATCTTCTTTTATTACAGTTTTTGTATATAATCTATTACAATAGATACAGGTATTAATATTTAAACTTTTTGCCAAATCATATGGATGGTAAAACTCATAAAATGCTTCTTTTTTAACCCAATTATCATAATTAAAAAGAAGTTTTAAAGATTTGTTTTCATCCCCAGAAAAAAAATCTTTAATTTCATTTAATTCATCAGGCATTCCAATTAAAATTTTTCTTAAATTATCTTCATCATTAAGGAAATTTAAAATTTTCCCTGAAACTTTGACCTTATAAATTCTTGGAATGTCTTCGTGAGGCTTTATTTCATCAAAAATATCTCCGTTTAGCTTTTTTTTTATAACATATCTAATAAAATGATAATGTTTTATTGAAGCCTCTTTAATTTTATCATCATTTGGGTTTATATAAATCATAGCCTGTTGCTGTTGCTTTAAAGATCACTTTCATCAAAGATGCACAAAATTTCACTAATTATTTTACGGTTTTTCATAACTTTTTTAATTCTTTAAACATTTTCTTCATCAAATATATATAAACAAAAAGCCTCTAAACCCAGTACAAATACCTGAATTTAAAAGCCAACAAATAAAATCTCTATAAAAATATCTAAAAGGTTTGAAAACCTTAAATCCCAAAAAAGCTTTTAGAACTTAGAGTTGTTTCCTCCACTACTTTATCCAAAGAAACCCCTTTAAACTGCGCAACCGTCGCTGCAACAAAAGGCAGAAAAGCAGGTTCGCAACGGCGTTCGTGGTATTTTTTGAGGAGATTGTTTGGTGTATTTTTCGGAAGCATGAATGGCGCATCGGTTTCGATCATCATTCTGTCAAGCGGAACGTACTGAATCACTTCTTTTAAATGATCAAAACGTTTACTGTCGGATATTGCTCCGGTAAAACCAAGATAGAATCCGTTATCGAGATAGGTTTTGGCTTCGGGCAAAGTTCCCGTAAAACAATGCACAACGGCTTTTGGCAATCGTGGCAAATAGTCTTTTGTAATGTCCAGAAACTTTGTAAAAGCAGCTCTTTCGTGCAAAAACAAAGGTTTCTGCACTTCAATCGCCAATTCTAATTGAGCTTTGTAACACGTTTCCTGAATATTTCTGGGCGAAAAGTCACGATCAAAATCGAGTCCGCACTCGCCTACTGAAACTACGTGTTTTTGTTTTAGTAAATTTCGCAGTTTCGAAATGCTTTGCGCATCAAAACGCTGCGCATCATGCGGGTGAATTCCAGCTGTGGAATATAATATTCCGGGATATTCTTTTGCTATCCGCGATGATTCTTCGCTGTTTCTTACGCTTGTTCCGGTTAGTATCATTTGCGATACGTCGGCATCTAAAGCGTTTTGTACGACATCGTCTATGTCGTTGTGGAATTGTTTATTCGTTAAATTAATTCCGATATCTATGTATGTTTTCATTTTTTTTAAGTTACTAAGATTCTAAGAGGCTAAGGTTCTATGGTTTTAGCTCTTTTAGTCTTTATGTTTTTTGTTTTAAGAGAGAGAAAAGAGCAAAGATGAAAGAAAAAAGACTCTACAAAACTTAGTTCTAAAGTCTATTTTCTTTACTCTATTCTCTTGTTTCTTTCTTCTTGTTTCTTGCATCTATTCTCTTTACTCTATTCTCTTGCTTCTTTCTTCTTGCATCTCTTTTTAATCTTCTCTACTTCCGTCATCCGCCATTCTTACCAATTTTGGGGTGAACTTTGCTACAACATCAACCAAATCCTGTTGCGCTTCCATCACCTGATTGATATCTTTGTAGGCCATTGGGGCTTCGTCAAGACCTGCTCCGATAAGCGTAACGCCGTGATGCTGCAGAATCGATTTCATCTCGTTTTTTGTGATGTTTTTTATGGCTTGTGTTCGGCTCATTTGTCTTCCTGCTCCGTGCGAAGCCGAATTTATAGCGTTCTCCTCACCTTTTCCTCTCACCAAAAATCCCGGTGCTGTCATACTTCCCGGAATGATTCCCATCACGCCTTTTCCGGCCGGAGTTGCGCCTTTTCTATGCACGATCACTTCTTCGCCGTTCCAGATTTCTTTCCAGGCAAAATTATGGTGGTTTTCAACTTTGGCTAAAATTGTGGCACCTAAAGCGCGTTCCAATTTGTTATGGATAATTTCATGACAAGCCGAAGCGTAATCTCCCGCCAAATTCATAGCCATCCAATATTCCTGACCCAATTGTGAGTTCATATCCAAATAGGCTAAATTTTTAGCCACTTCTGGAAGTTTACAAACGTCTTTGGCGATTTTCGTATAATGTCCGGCAATTGTGGCGCCCATTCCGCGTGAACCGGAATGCGTTAACAAAGCGACATATTTTCCTTTCGGAATATTCAAAACCGCATCGTCTTTTGCAAATTCCATGATTCCGAATTCGACAAAGTGATTTCCACCTCCGGAAGAACCCAATTGCGACCACGCTTTATCTTTTAAGTTCTTCACAAACGGAGTCATATTAAAAGCATCGTTTTCTAAAACCGCGTGATCTGATTTGTATTGTCCGTGGAAACCGTGACCCGCTCCAAAAATGGAATTGGCAATTAATTCTTTTTTGAATTTGGCTTCGTTTTCAAAGTAAAAATCTTCTGCAATATCATAAACCGATAACGCCATTCTACACCCAATATCAACTCCAACACCATACGGAATAATGGCATTTTTGGTCGCTAAAACTCCGCCAATCGGCAATCCGTAACCTTGGTGCGCGTCTGGCATTAATGCTCCGGCAACCGTAACGGGCAATTGCATCGCTACTTCCATTTGCTTTCTCGCGCCGTCTTCGATATGTTCTGCTCCGTAAGAAGCATATGCATTCGGGTTTTGATTTAAAGCGATGAAATCTTCCGGTTTTTCATTTGCTTTTTCGATTAAGGCAATGGCTAATTTGCTAAAAATAGCGTCGTCTATATAATTTTCCGGTGTTTCTAAAACGTTTTTGAAATTGGCTATCATTTCATCACGTTTAAACCCGTGTCTTTTGCTGTTTATTTTTAATGCGATTCCAATTATTTTTCCTTCAGGGAATCCTAATTCTATTATATCTGTACCGTTTATTTGTGTTTTCATGTTTTTTGTATTTTGATAGTACAAAGGTTGTTTTGTTCTGCGCAGTTATTTTGCGTAGTTTTATTTTTATTAATTTTCGCGCAAAGACGCAGAGGCGCAAAGTTTTTTTGTTCACGCAGATTGAGCAGATTGAGCAGATTTTCTTTCCTTATTTTATGTCAACTCATTTTGTGTCATTTCGACAGAGGAGAAATCGCATCCAGAGAGCGACGTACTGTGTGTCTTCACTTTATGTGATCTCTCCTCTGTCGAGATGACAAACAGTAGGTTTACAGCTTCAATAAAACTTTGCGACTTCGCGACTTTGCGAGATTAAATTTACCACACTTTGCGAAAATGCACTGCAGCGCTACTCCACAAAAACCTTTGTCACTTTGTAACTCTGTACCTTCTTACTAATCAATTAATAATTGCGTAACTGCCGCAGCATTTATCGCCCATTTTGAATCATAAACCTCATCAGCGTTTTGATCTTCGGTGATTGTTAAACCTTGGGCTTCTGCTTTAAGTTCTAACAATTTACCAATATTCAATTTACTGCTTAATTTTGCCAATAATGCCTGAACTCCTTTAAAATCCAAACCTCCGACAACTTGTCCTCCGAAAGTCATTTCTAACCAAACGATTTCTCTTTTGGCTACATCCAACACTCCGAAAACCAAACCTTTGGCAACATTTTGCGTAACGCGAACCTGATGATCTACACACGACGGATCGTAGGCAACTCCGGTTTTCTCAGAGATTTTCATCGGGTATTTGCTGTTCATCCAACCCACAACCAAATTTGGTGTAATACTTCCGTTGCTGTACGCATTGCAGGTAAAAGTTACAAATTTGGCGCTGGCTTTCGCCAATTCGTCGATGTTGATGTTGATGTATTCTGCCGTTCCAATTTTATTCGGAATATGTCTGATATCACCGCTATGTTTACAACCAACAGTTTCCAATCGGCTGAAAGAACAGATATCGGCTTTATCTTCATAAGCGATATGACAGCTTAAATCCATATCTAAATGCTGTGCCTGCAAATCTTTTCCCCATTGCATAAACAATCGTACTTCGTTACCTTCAATCGGGAAACGTGTTCCCATCAAAGCAACCGGTAAATCCTGAACCGTCTCGCTTCTATCACCAATCGAAACTGGCATATTAAACAATTGCGGATCAATATAAATCGTTTTGTTTGGGTTTGCGATTGCCACAAATCGCTGCTTCATCGCTAAAAGGCACAACGCTTCAATTTGATTTTTCATCGCTTCTAATTGTGCTTCGTCGTACAAATTCAATAATGCATTTGGCGCAATACGTTTGTTTGTTCCGCCTAAAGGTTTCACGCTTCTTTGCATGTTTTTATCAAAATAATTTTGTGCATACATATTTAAAGTAAACACTAATCTGGCCGGAACTTTATCAATAATTCCTTCAAAATGTGCCACCGTTTCGTCTGCACCAAACCAAAGCATATTCGAAAATAAAGAACGCGCAAACAATCCTGGACGTTGTTTTAACAACGCAAATGTTTTATCGGCATCAAACTTCAATCTTGATGTGTTTACTTTACTTTGCCAAACGTCATAAACCTGGTTGTAAAATACATCCATTAAAAAAGCCAATTTTTCAAAGCCTTTTCTTTTGCTGTATTCTGCCAAACGCAACGCTCTGATCACACGAACCCACATTCCTCTTTTTGGGTGCATGATTTCGCATATCGTTTCAACATCCATATCAAGATTGTTCAACCAGTTTGCCACCATCAAACATTCTTTTCTTGAATATTTAAGTTTCAAATCTTTTTGAGATGCAATTTTTGCCTGCGCGCTTGTATCCAAAACATTATAAAAATGTTGGGCGTTTTTTGATGTTCTTTTGATTATTGTTTTTGGTTCGATTATCTGCAATAAACCTGTATTTTTAAACCATAAATATCTTAAAATATCTGTTGGCGATTTAAAGTACTGAGATGCATTTTCGGCTTGACCTTCTTCAATTAAAATATCGATTACCAACATTAAAGTTTCCTTCATGGCGATATCTGTTTTTGGCAAAGGCAAATATTTCAAAGCCGTTTTTAAACTTTCTACCTGCGTAGCGTCAAGAGCAGTTTTGGATTGCAATAACGATTTATAGAAATCTTGCAATTCTTTTTCTGACCATAAATCCAATACTTTTAATTTACTTCCCTGACCTAAGTTTTCGATTTTACCGAATTCAAACGGAGTTCCGCAAAACGGACAACCGTTGTATCTTTCTAAAGGAAAAGTATTATCCGGAATAATATGTCCGCATTGCAAAGTTGTGCCTCTTTTTATATTTAAAACATTCCAGAAATACGTCACAACATGATCTAAAACAGATTCTCCCGTTGGGATATTCCATTCTTTCACCAAAGGCGTCCAGTTTTTATCGGTTCCTAAAACTTCTCTTAGTACTTCTAAAACTTCCACTTTATAATTTGGTTTTACATTGTTTAAAGCGTATAACAACGATTCAGAAAATGTAAATCCAAGTTTTGAAACATTGGCCAATAAAACCGATGTTGTTCCTGATAAATTTTTGTTGTCATTCGCAATCATTTCTGATGGAATGAAAATAGCGTTTTGACGCAAACTGATTTTTAATAATTCTTTTGTTTTCATTTTTTTTAATTTTTAAAATTTAGATAATTGCGTTTCTGATTTCTACCTAAAAGATTTTGAAGTAAGAAACACTTGACCTGAAATTTGAGTGTAATGGATTAACTAACATAAATGGGCTGTCGGGTTTCCCCGAAGAAGTAAGTTAATCTTGACCCTCATTTTATTAATGATGATTTTAAAACTATGTTCGGATTCGAACCGAAATTAGCCGTGTTCTGAAGTAAGTTTTAATTGACCATTAATAGTGAAGCAGATGGGATTCGAACCCACGACCCGGACATTAAAAGTGTACGAAGTAAGTTGTGATTGACCTTTGAAGGATAATTTCAAAACTACCTGCTCTACCGCTGAGCTACTGCCTCAATTTAAATTGAATAAAAGGTAATGGTGTAAGTGTGTACATTGGAAAGTGTTTTCGAAGTAACTTAAACTTGACCTGTTTTATTCTTTTTTTTTATTTGTATGAACGTTTGTTTTTATTTCTTGAACAAAGATTTCAATATCACTACGCAATTATTTTGCGCAGTAAAAAAAGAATTTTATATTTGAGTAAAGATTATTTTATCAAAATAGCTTAAGTCGCATAGGAACAGCATATTTATAGTTTTTAGGAATTTATTGAAAAAACCCATGGGGGTGGGATTATTTTATTAATAAAAATAAAAACCTAAAATATCGCTCCGATGGAGCTTTTGTAGAATACCTAAATAAACTATAAATATTACGCTCCGATGGAGCCAAACTACTATCCCTTACAAATTGGCTATAAATATTACGCTCCGCTGGAGCTAAACTACTATACCGTATAAAATTGGCTATAAATATGAAACTCCGATAGAGCTTTTCATCAGATTTAAATAAAAACAACATGAATTTAAAAGAAATATATTCTGAATTATTGACCAATATTGGTTTCAGAGAAAGTGAAATTGAGCAAAATTGGTTAGATTTAGAAAAGGCATATTCCAATAAATCAAGACATTATCATAATCTGACTCATATAAAAGACATGATTGAATGTTTTGAAACGTATGGTAATCAATTAAAATTTCCCAACGAAGTTTTATTTTCTATTTTTTATCACGATTACGTTTATAAAAGCAGTAAAAAAGATAATGAACTGAAAAGTGCCGAATATGCCGTAAAGATTCTTCCGAAAGAAACCAATCTCAATGCAAAATTGGTTTTTGATATGATTTGCGCTACGCAGCTTCATCAACGCAATAAAATTGAAGATATTAACTGGCTAATTGATTTTGATTTGAAAATTCTCGCGCGAGACTGGAATGAATATCAAATTTATTTTGAACAGATTAGAAAGGAATATAGCATTTATCCTGATTTTCTATACAAACCCGGACGCGCAAAAGCCCTGAAACATTTTTTGGAAAATGAATTTATTTTTCAAACTAAAACCTTTAGAGATTTGTTTGAAGAAAAAGCGAGAACGAATATTGAAAAGGAGATTTTGTTATTGACTTGATATCGTAACAGTTGTTAAACCCGACAGGTTGTTAAAACCTGTCGGGTTTGCTATACGTAAAAATGTCTTTTTCTTTTATCTTTTGCCTTCGTAATTTGGGCAGCCAAAACATTTTTTAGCTAAGCTAAATTGATACGTTAGGGATAATTCATAAATACCTCCCGTTTTACCAATTTTGGTAGTGTTTAAATCGTATGATAATCCTAGTCTTAGGTTTTCATACTGCAATCCCGTAAATAAGTTTACAGAGGTTAGCAAATCGCCATTCATTCCGTTTTTTGCAGGATTTGTTACGGCTGTAGCACCAAAAAATATTTTTTCGAATAGTATCGAAGCTCCCAAATCAAATCGGTTATAACGACCTTGTTGCATGTAGTTTGATGTTACAAAAAACTTAGTTTCATACGGCAGGAATACCGCATCTATATAATCTGCAATAAGAAATTCGTAACCACCGCTTAGGGAGAAAAAAGTATTTAAAGGCAGATTTCCTTGTGAGCTAAAGGCAATGTTGGGTTTATTCAAATGTTTCATCGAAAGTCCAATCCAGATTTCATCGGTATTAAAAACCATTCCCGCAGAAACATCAAAAAAGTTGACTTTACTGTTTAATAAAATGGGGTCGTTTGAATTTGGATTTATAACGCCCGTTCCTATATTAATCTGATCTTCTAACAATAAATTCTGAAATGCAAACGATTTTATTCCGTAACCTACTTCTATAGCAGGTCTAAAGAACCAATAATCATTTAGTCGTACTTTGTACGCATAATTGGCATTGATTTCAAAAAAATTATAATTGGTTACATTTTCTCTCTGGTTTAAGACACTGACTCCAAAACCGCTGTTAATTTCATCACTCCACGTGTTTACAAATGCATAATCTGTATCTATTCTCAGATCAAGATCCGGCCATTGTTCGCGGTGAATTATACCGGCATAAGTGGTTTCCATAAAACCCGAAAATCCTGGATTAAGCGTTTCGGGAATTAAAAAATATTGTGTAAAAATTGGATCTTGCGCTCTTGCCTGCGAAAAAAAGCAACATGTTATTAGTATAAAAAATAGTTTTAATTTCATTGTAAATCTTGTTGCTTATTTAATTAATGTGAATGGTCCTTTTTCTACTACCGTATGATTGTAAAAGGTTTTTAAGGTGATTTTGTAATAGTAGTTACCGTTTTCGGCATCTAAATCTTTTATCTTTCCATTCCATCCTCTAATATTTATCCCGGATTCTGAATATACAACGGCTCCCCACGTATCAAAAACGTCAAGAGTAATGTCGGACAATCCCAAAAATACGGGCGCAAATGTATCGTTGAAACCATCATTATTAGGTGTAAACGCATTCGGCATAATAAGATTATACCCTTTTTCAACCACTATTGTTGCACTATAACTGTATTGACATCCAAAAGGATAGTTAACGGTTTGTTTTATGGTATAAGTTCCAACTCGGGTATAAATATGTTCCGGACTTTCTTCTGTTGAAAAAACACCATCTCCAAAATCCCATGAAGTACTAACGAAATCGCCTGTTGCCAGATTTGTAAATTTCACCGGATCATAAATCGAGTATAAATCGAACATTTCTTTACCATAAGAACCCGTTGAAAAATTAGCCTCACCCAAAACAGGCGTATCGACATTCAATGCATAATCTGATTTACAGCCAAAACTATCTGTAACACTAAAGATGATTAAACCGTTATTCTCGGTATTCATAATTTCGTTATTGGCTCCTGTAATAACACCATCAGACCAGCTTAAGGTGTAAGGCGGAATACCACCTTTTACGTGTCCAACGAAAGTTTGTTTTACATATTTAGTCTCGCAATTAAAATCGGTTAAAACCTCAACAGTTGGCGTAAGCTGGTCAAATCGGGTAATTGTCCAGGTATCTGATTGTTTACAGCCATTGGCATCTGTTACGGTTACGGTATATTTTCCCGGTACAAGATTCGCTAAATCCTCGGTTCTTTGTCCGTTTGACCAACTGTATGAATACGGCTGCGTACCACCGGTTACTACCAAATTGATTTGCCCAGTATCTGCCCTCTCACACTCTAACGGATTCGAAACATCTGCTCTGATCTCCAGCAATAAAGGCTCTACAATTTTGAATGTTTCTTTTATTTGACAATTCTTGGCATCGGTAATCGTTACCGAATAATCTCCGGGCCCAATATTATTTCTTTCAATTCCTGCTGTTGCATCATCATCCCAAACGAGTTTAACAGGGGCTTTTCCTCCAACTAGATTTAAACGGATGTGCCCGTCTTTTTGCCCAAAACAAGTAATTTGTTTTACGTTTGGATTAATGGTAAATACAGGCGCATTGTCAATAATTATGGTAAACACTTTAGGGCAACCCAATGAATCTGTAATGGTAATTATATACGTTCCTGCAGATAAATTATTCTGCACAAGTCCTGTACCTAAATTGCTCCATTTAATAATATAAGGATCTCCGGTTGTAAACGGAACTCCACCTGTAATACTATTAATGGTAATCGAAGCATCGGCATAATTATAACAGGCGATCTCTGTTTTGGTGTAGTTTAATTTTATTTCATCATTTTGAAGTACAACAACCTGCAAATTATCCGTACAACCAGAATTATCGGTAACGGTTAAATTATAAGTTCCTGCATACAAGTTTCTCGGATTTTGAACTGTACTTACATATCCGTTTGGACCTGTCCATCTGTATCTGTAATTGAACACACCCGGAGATATTTCGGTTACCCGACCACCAACTGTTTTTACATTAATTTCTCCCGTAGCATATCCATAACATAAAATATTAGTCTGGCTTATATAGGTTAATTCTAATAATGGCGGTTCGATAATGGTATAACTTCCTGTTAGCGTATTACAGCTATTTGCCTCTGTAATAATTACATCATATTTTCCGGGTGCTAAATTAGAAAGATTGCCGGAGTTAATTGGAAACGCAGCTCCGTCTTTTGTCCATACATATTTATAAGGCTGAGTTCCGCCGATAACATTTAGATTAATCCTTCCGTCATTTGCTCCAAAACATGTAATGTCCGTTTTAGGTTGTGATAGAATTTGAAATTGATCTGGCTCGCCAACAAAATAGCTTTTTACAAAAGGACATTTTCCGTTATCGGTAACAGTCAAGTAATAAGTACCCATTTTTAAATTCGAAATATTTTGATCTGTACTACTAAAGTTAGGACCTGTCCACGAGAATTTGTACGGATTTCCAGTAGGAAAAGGAATTCCAGCTACGGTTATTGATATTGCCCCATCACTTAACCCATAACAGGTTACGGTTTTTATAGTTTCTACCACTTTTATCAAAGGATCAACGGTAACGGTAATGGTAAAATTAGGTCCCGGACAAACCTTAGATATCGGCGATATTGTGTACGTTACGGTAGCAGGGCTATTTGTATTATTGGTTAAAAACTGACTAATTGTTGAAACAGGACTTGATTGTGCATTTGCTCCACTTACAGCACCTGGTGGCGAAACTATTGGCGTAGACCAAATATAAGTTGTTCCTGCAGGTACATTGTCTGTTCCGTTTGAAAACGGCGTAACCTGAAACGACAAACCACTACAAATTTGTATTGTTTTTGGCGTTATTACTGGCGAAAGAACAGTATTGACCGAAAAATTTCTCTCCGCTCTAGTAGTACCACAGCTATTTGTAACTTCAAAAACAGCTTTATAATCCCCACTCGTGGTGTAATTTATCGATCCCGGATTCAACGAAGTAGAGGAAGATGGAGTTCCTCCGTCAAAAGTCCATTTATAAGTAATTTCACTATTTGGGGAACAAGTTTCTTCTACCTTTCCAACAGGTTTTATGGTTGCCGAATTACAAAAATCAGAAATAGGTGCCAAAGTAATAACAGGCGGTTTTTTAACTTGTATTTCTTTTGAAATAGATCGGTCTATTCCACAAGAATTCCTTGTTGTTAACCTAACATAATAAGTGCCCGGCATTATAAAATTAAAAACAGGGTCTTTAGAATAGTAATTGGTTCCATTGGCAAAATTCCACTGGCCTCTTCCGGTTCCAGTAACTGCTTCTTTACCACAAAAACCTTCAACATAATAATAAACTTCCCAATAATAAGTTTCCGTTCCACAGCTTAAAGTGGTATTTGTCGTATTTGTAATTTGAAGATTACTCGACGCACAAGCATTACCATAAGTAAAATTAGGCTCTAGTATAGGCTCTACACATATTTGTCTTTGAAATGCACTTCCTGCTCCACAAGGCGTTGTTGCATTTAATGTAATGGTATATGTACCGGGTGTTGTATAAACATGCGTTGGGTTAACTTCTCTTGATACAGGAGTTCCGTCACCAAAATTCCAGGTGTAAACATTCGTAGTACTACATCCGTTAGTATATCCTGCGTAAGTTGTATTGTTAAAAGAGGTGTATGTATTAGCACATGCAATACTATTTACATTAAAACTTACTTGTGGAACATCTAAAATAATAATAGGTCCAGCTTCTAGAATTGTAGATGTTCCACAAATATCATTATATATAATTAATGTAACTTTATTTCCATTTGGACAGTTAGCTCTGGTAAATTTATGAGGTATAGGGAAATTTAATGAAGCTTGAGGATTTGCTGCATTATAGTAAGATGAGCTTTCTAATTGAGCTTGCGTAAATGATTGTCCCGCACCATCGCCATAATTAATCTCATATCTAGTACTTGTGGGATTTAATCCCCACGATCCTATCGCAAAATTCATTTCCGGAACCGGTATACATAAATTGGTTGTATTACCCGGAGCGATAAGAGCTCCAATTGGGTTATTGGAATTTTTAACGACATACGTAATTGAATTGCTGCAACCATTACTTCCGTTTGCGGTTATGACCATATTAAAAGAACCCAATTTTTGGAATTCATGCGTTTTTGGAAAAATAACATTGGCTTCAGAAGTTCCATCGCCCCAATCTACATTGTATGCTGATATACAACCTACTGAAGTAGAATTATTTCCAACATTGATCGTATATTTAGGATTCGAGTTATTATCTCCACATCTTTCAAAAGGTTTGCTAGATCCTGGATTATTCTGGTCTACAAATTTTAAATCGGGTTTTTGTTTTACAGAAACAGTTCTTGTTCTCGAGTTTACTTCGCCATTAGCATCTGTTACGGTAAGTGTTACATTAAAATTTTGAAAACCACAACCTAACGCTGTGTAACTATGACTCGGATTACTTTCTGTTGAGTTAGGAGTTCCATCTCCAAAATTCCATACATATTTATATGGGGCAGCACCGCCGCTTACAACAGGATTAAAGCTAACCGGAGCTCCGGAACATGCACCGTCATTGGTAAAAGTAAAATCTACATTGGGTGGTGCAACAAAGTTGATATTGTTGTTATGAATTGGTAAATTCTTATCGGTTGTATTAAAACCGAAAACCGAAGAAGTAATTAATAAAACAAAAAATAGGTGTAATAGGTAGAGTTTCCTCATAGAAAAGAATTTGTTTTTGAGGCGTAAAAGTATACGTTTTTCTTAAACAAAAAAATAGTACAAATACCCATTTTAAAAAGAAGTAACCAACCCAATGCGCAAGTATTTTGCGCAGTACAATAAAAAGTGTATTTTTAGCACTTAAGTTAACAAATCAAGAATTAATGCCTATTCAATAAATTTTAATAAAAATAACGCAATCAGCTAATTATAAGATTTTATTTACACTAAAAAAGTAATCAAAATCAATTCATAATTTAAAGTTTAAACATATAAAAATGTCTCAAAATAAAAACGCCTTAATTCGGTATAAAACGATAGACAAATGTCTACAAAATAAATACCGGCAATGGACTTTGGAGGATTTGATTGAAGCTTGTTCTGAAGCTTTGTTTGAATACGAAGGCCGCGAAAACTCTATTAGCAAACGAACCATTCAAATGGATATTCAGTTAATGCGAAGTGAAAAACTGGGTTATAACGCGCCAATTGTGGTTTACGATAAAAAGTATTACAAATATGAAGATGACGAATTTTCGATAACGGATATTCCACTAACGGAAACCGATATGAATGTTTTGACGGAGACGGTTTCGATGTTGAAACAATTTAAGGATTTCTCGTTATTTAATGATGTATCAGATATTCTGCAGCGTTTGGAGGATAAAATCTACGCCGAAAAATCGCATACCAAACCGGTTATTTATCTCGATAAAAACGACAATTTAAAAGGACTTCATTATCTGGACGAAATTTATCAGGCGATTATTAAAAAGGTTACGCTTGTTATTACATATAAATCATTTAAATCTATTGAGGAAAGTAAGTTTCATTTTCATCCTTTTATATTAAAAGAATTCAATAATCGCTGGTTTCTTATCGGGAAGAAAAAAGGCTCTGCTCCTGTGAGCAATTTGGCTTTGGACAGAATTATTGCGATTGACTACGATTTTAATCTTCCGTATTTAGAAGAAGATTTTGATGCTGAATCGTTTTATAAGAATATTATTGGCGTAACGGTAAATTCTGGTTTGCAGCCGCGACGCATTGAACTTTGGGTAAACCCTGAAAATGCACCTTATGTATTAACGAAACCCTTGCATCAAAGTCAAAGACTGATTCAGGAAAACGAAGATAAAAGTGTTATTGTGCATTTGTTTATTTCGCCTAATTATGAAATGGAACGCCTTTTATTGGGCTTTGGCGACGGAATCGAAATTCTGCGTCCGGAAAACCTTCGAAATCGCATGAAAAAGATACTTCAAAAGGCATTAAACCGTTATGATGAATAAAATTTATTCGCATTTAAACTCTTATTATTTTACATAAAGAATAATTAAAGGGCTATTTAAGAGGCATAATCTTTTTTTAGAATCTTAAATTTGTATAAATCTCAAAAAAGAATAGTATATTTCAATTCCAAAACTAACCCTAAACTCCTCTATTTCAGAGGGATTTTTTTACTAACCAAAAATTTATTAAAAAATTATATGCATGCATAGTATTTTTTGATTATATTTGAAATCGATATAGTTACAATATGAAAGACAAAACGATAGATTATATTTTAAGAGCCACCTGGCAAGCTGTATCAAGAATGTATAATGAAGAAGCAGCCAAATACGACGCAACAATGGCGACCGGATTTGCTCTTTTAAGTATTGACAAAGAAGAAGGAACCCCGTCGACAGCTTTAGGGCCAAGAATGGGAATGGAAGCTACGAGCCTTACCAGAACATTGAAATCTATGGAAGACAAAGGTTTGATTGTTCGCAAAAAAAACCCAAGTGATGGTCGCGGTGTTTTAATTTACCTGACTGAATTTGGAAAAGAAAAAAGAGATTTATCTAAAAATACAGTTCTGAAATTTAATGAAACAATTAGAAAACATGTTTCTGACGAAAAACTGAAACATTTTATCGAAGTTTCTGAAATTATAAACGAATTAATTCAGGACAAAAACATATTTACCCAAACAGAAAAATAGAAAATGAATAACCTGATTTTTATCAAAACGGGAAACTTCAAATTCAAATAAAAAACAAATATTAACTACTATGAAACGCACGATTAAAAAAGTTGCTGTAATTGGATCCGGAATCATGGGTTCAGGAATAGCCTGCCATTTTGCCAATATTGGTGTTGAAGTTTTACTGCTTGACATCGTACCACGCGAGTTGACAGAAGCTGAAACTAAAAAAGGATTAACGCTTGAAAGCAAAGTTGTTCGCAACCGAGTGGTAAACGAGCACTTAGCGAATTCATTAAAATCGAAACCGTCTCCTATTTACAGTCAAAAATTTGCAAGCCGAATCACGACTGGAAATACGACTGATGATATAGCAAAAATTGCCAATGTTGACTGGATTATTGAAGTTGTAGTTGAACGTTTGGATATCAAAAAACTGGTATTTGAACAAATTGAAAAATTCCGTACACCGGGAACTTTGGTTACTTCTAACACTTCTGGTATTCCGATTCATTTTATGAGCGAAGGAAGAAGCGAAGATTTTCAACAACACTTCTGCGGAACCCACTTTTTTAACCCTGCGCGTTACTTAAAATTATTTGAAATTATTCCTGGTCCAAAAACTTCTACTGAAGTATTGGATTTCTTAAACGAATATGGTTCTAAATTTTTAGGAAAAACTTCGGTTGTTGCTAAAGATACTCCGGCGTTTATTGGAAACAGAATTGGTATTTACGGGATTCAGAGTTTATTTCATTTGGTAAAAGAAATGGGATTAACGATTGAAGAAGTAGATAAATTGACTGGTCCGGTAATTGGTCGTCCAAAATCGGCTACTTTCCGTACCGTTGACGTGGTTGGTTTGGATACTTTGGTACACGTTGCCAACGGTATTTATGAAAACTGCCCGACAGACGAACAACACGAATTGTTTAAACTTCCTGATTTCATCACCAAAATGATGGAAAATAATTGGTTAGGAAGCAAAACAGGACAAGGTTTTTATAAAAAAGTAGATAAAGATATTCTTTCTTTAGACTTAGATACATTAGAATACCGCGCTGCTAAAAAAGCAAATTTTGCTACGCTTGAACTAACTAAAACTATCGATAAACCAATCAATCGTTTTAAAGTTTTAGTGAAAGGAAAAGATAAAGCGGGTGAATTCTACCGTAAGAGTTTCGCCGGAATGTTTGCTTATGTGTCAAACAGAATTCCTGAAATCTCAGACGAATTATACAAAATTGATGATGCTATGAAAGCCGGTTTTGGATGGGAAAATGGTCCATTCGAAATTTGGGATGCGATTGGTGTTGCCAAAGGAATCGAAATCATGAAAGCTGAAGGTTTAGAGCCTGCTGCATGGGTTACTGAAATGTTAGCTTCCGGAAGCGAAAGTTTCTATTCTGTTAAAGAAGGAGCGACCTTCTTCTACAATATTCCAACAAAATCACAAGTAAAAGTTCCTGGACAAGATTCATTCATTATTCTGAACAACATTCGCGAAAGTAAAAAAGTTTGGAGCAATAGTGGTGCAATTATCCAGGATTTAGGAGATGGAATTTTGAACTTAGAATTCCAATCTAAAATGAATACAATTGGTGGCGATGTTCTTCAGGCTATCAATAAAGCAATCGACTTATCTGAAAAAGAATATCAAGGTTTGGTTATTGGTAATCAGGCAGCGAATTTCTCTGTTGGAGCCAATATCGGAATGATTTTCATGATGGCAGTTGAGCAGGAATATGACGAATTGAACATGGCTATTAAATTGTTCCAGGACACGATGATGCGCGTTCGTTATTCTTCAATTCCGGTTGTGGTTGCGCCTCACGGAATGACTTTTGGCGGTGGATGCGAAATGAGCTTACATGCTGATAAAGTCGTTGCTGCTGCTGAAACTTATATGGGATTAGTTGAATTTGGTGTTGGTGTACTTCCTGGTGGTGGCGGATCTAAAGAAATGGCTTTGAGAGCTTCAGATTTATTCCGCAAAAACGACGTGGAATTGAACGTTCTTCAAGAATATTTCTTAACAATCGCTATGGCAAAAGTTTCGACTTCTGGTTATGAAGCTTTTGATACAGGACTTTTGCAGCATGGTAAAGATGTTATTGTAGTAAACAAAGACCGTCAGATCGCTGAAGCTAAAAAACATGCTTTGTTAATGGCAGAAGCGGGTTACACACAGCCTATCAGAAGAACTGATGTTAAGGTTTTAGGTAAACAAGCACTTGGAATGTTCTTAGTTGGAACAGACCAAATGGAAGCTGGAAAATACATTTCTGAGCACGATAAAAAAATCGCTAACAAACTGGCTTATGTAATGGCCGGTGGTGATTTATCTGAAGCAACTTTAGTATCTGAACAATATTTATTAGATATCGAACGTGAAGCTTTCTTGAGTTTATGTACTGAGAGAAAGACTTTAGAGAGAATTCAATATATGTTAACTAAAGGAAAACCACTTCGTAATTAGAAAAATAGAACAAAGATGCAAGAAGCAAGACTTCAAAACTAGTTTTGTCTTTTCTCTTGCCTCTTGCCTCTTTCTTCTAAAAATCTTAAAAAAACAAAAACAAATGAAAACAGCATATATAGTAAAAGCATATAGAACCGCAGTTGGAAAAGCACCAAAAGGGGTTTTTAGATTTAAAAGACCTGATGAATTAGCAGCAGAAACCATTCAGTTTATGATGGATGAACTGCCTGATTTTGACAAAAAACGTATCGATGACGTTATGGTAGGAAATGCCATGCCGGAAGCAGAACAAGGACTTAACGTTGGACGTTTAATCTCTTTAATGGGATTAAAAGTTGAAGACGTTCCTGGTGTAACGGTTAACCGTTATTGCGCATCCGGATTAGAAACTATCGGAATGGCAACTGCTAAAATCCAATCTGGAATGGCAGATTGTATCATTGCTGGTGGAGCTGAAAGCATGAGTTTTATTCCAATGGGAGGTTACAAACCAACTCCGGATTATAAAGTTGCTGCTGCAGGTCACGAAGATTACTATTGGGGAATGGGTTTAACTGCTGAAGCGGTTGCTAACCAATACAAAATTTCAAGAGAAGATCAGGATGAGTTTGCTTACAATTCTCATATGAAAGCTTTGAAAGCACAGGCTGAAGGGAAATTCGACAAACAAATCGTTCCGATTACTGTTGATCAGACTTTCATCAATGAAAATGGTAAAAAAGAAACTAAATCATACGTTGTAAAACAAGACGAAGGTCCAAGAGCCGGAACATCAGTTGCCGCTTTAGCCGGATTGAGACCTGTTTTTGCTGCTGACGGAAGTGTTACAGCAGGTAACTCATCACAAATGAGTGATGGTGCTGCTTTTGTTTTAATCATGAGTGAGGACATGGTTAAAGAATTAAACCTTGAGCCAATCGCCAGATTAGTAAATTTTGCTTCGTCTGGTGTTGAGCCAAGAATTATGGGTATTGGTCCTGTAAAAGCAATTCCGAAAGCATTGAAACAAGCCGGTTTAGAATTGAAAGATATTGACTTGGTTGAATTAAACGAGGCTTTTGCTTCTCAGTCTTTGGCTGTAATTCGCGAGTTAGGTTTAAATCCTGATATCGTAAACGTAAACGGTGGAGCAATCGCTTTAGGACACCCTCTGGGATGTACAGGTGCTAAACTTTCTGTTCAGCTATTCGATGAGATGAAACGCAGAGGTAGTAAATACGGAATTGTTTCGATGTGTGTTGGAACGGGTCAGGGAAGCGCTGGAATTTACGAAGTATTGTAAAGACGTCTTGTTTGTCATTTCGACTAACGAGAAATCGCACTAGTATTTCGACAAAGTAACCATCTAGTTTGTCATTCCGAGGAACGAGGAATCTCCGCGACAATTATCCGCATAGTTTGTTAATCGTTACGGAGTTACTTGCGGAGATTCCTCCTCCGTCGGAATGACAAAAAAGCCGGAAATACTAAATTATAACAAGGTTATAAAAATATAAAAACATACAAAAAACAAAAGCAATGGCAGATACAATCGAAAAAAACGTAACCCGTGGTGGTCAGTTTTTAGTTAAAGAAACAAAGTGCGAAGATATCTTTACACCAGAAGATTTTTCGGAAGAGCAGTTAATGATGCGTGACTCTGTGAAAGAGTTTGTAGACAAAGAAATTTGGCCTAACAAAAATCGTTTTGAGAAAAAAGATTACGCATTTACAGAAGAAAGTATGCGTAAAGCTGGTGAACTAGGACTTCTAGGAGTTGCTGTTCCTGAAGAATACGGCGGATTAGGAATGGGATTCGTATCTACAATGTTGGTTTGCGATTACATTTCTGGTGCTACAGGATCTTTCTCAACTGCTTTTGGTGCACATACAGGAATTGGAACTATGCCAATTACACTTTATGGAACTGAAGAACAAAAGAAAAAATACGTTCCTAAATTAGCTACCGGAGAATGGTTTGGAGCTTATTGCTTAACAGAACCAGGCGCAGGATCTGATGCTAACTCAGGAAAAACAAAAGCTGTTTTATCTGAAGATGGAACGCATTATAAAATTACAGGACAAAAAATGTGGATTTCGAATGCAGGTTTCTGCAGCGTTTTCATCGTTTTTGCCCGTATTGGAGATGATAAAAACATTACAGGTTTCATCGTTGAAAACGATCCGTCTAACGGAATTTCTATGAATGAAGAAGAGCATAAATTAGGAATCCGTGCTTCTTCTACACGTCAGGTTTTCTTCAACGAAACGAAAGTTCCGGTTGAAAACATGTTGTCTGAAAGAGGAAACGGTTTCAAAATTGCAATGAACGCATTAAACGTTGGTCGTATTAAATTGGCTGCTGCATGTCTTGATGCACAAAGAAGAGTTACTTCTGGAGCTGTAAAATATGCTAACGAAAGAATCCAGTTTAATACTGCAATTTCATCTTTTGGAGCAATTCGCTCTAAATTGGCTGAAATGGCAACTAGCGCTTATGCCGGAGAAAGTGCTTCTTACAGAGCTGCAAAAGATATCGAAGACAGAATCGCTGCTCGTGAAGCAGAAGGCACAAGTCATCAGGAAGCTGAATTGAAAGGTGTTGAAGAATATGCTATAGAATGTTCTATTTTGAAAGTAGCTGTTTCTGAAGATGTTCAGAATTGTGCCGACGAAGGAATTCAGGTTTTTGGTGGAATGGGATTCTCTGAAGACACTCCAATGGAAAGTGCATGGAGAGATGCCCGTATCGCTCGTATCTACGAAGGAACAAACGAAATCAACAGAATGCTTTCTGTAGGTATGTTAATCAAAAAAGCAATGAAAGGCCATGTTGATTTACTTGGACCAGCAATGAAAGTTCAGGAAGAATTAATGGGGATTCCATCTTTTGATACTCCGGATTTCTCTGAATTATTTGCTGAAGAAAAAGGAATCATCGCTAACCTGAAAAAAGTATTCTTAATGGTTGCCGGAAGTGCAGTTCAAAAATATGGTCCGGATTTGGATTCTCACCAACAGTTATTAATGGCTGCTTCTGATATCTTAATTGAGATCTATATGGCTGAAAGTACTATTCTTAGAACTGAAAAATTAGCCAAAAATCAAGGTGAAGCTAAAGTACAAGAGCAAATTGCTATGGCAAAATTATACTTATACAAAGCTGTAGATATCGTGAACTTAAGAGGAAAAGAAGGAATCGCTTCTTTCTCTGAAGGTGACGAACAACGTATGATGTTAATGGGATTAAAACGTTTTACAAAATACACCAACTTGCCAAACGTAGTGGCATTAAGAGAAACAATTACCAATAAATTAGTTGCAGAAAACGAATACTGCTTCTAATATAAAATAGTTTTTAGCTTTTAATTTGTTTAAACCCGCACTAATCCGAAACAGTGCGGGTTTATTTTTTTTATTTTTTCACTATGTGATTTTTTTTTCACCATATAAGTTATATAAGTTCATTTAAATATATTTTGCCGATATTGTTTGCGATTTTAATTACTTATATTTTCTAAAACGCATTTAAAACATATAGCTTATATTTTCTTATATAACTTATATGGTTTAAACAATCACAAATCTTTATTAAAATTACAATTCTGTTACACATTCTATAGCGATTTTTATATTCTAATGTTTTATATTTAGCATTTCAAAAAACTAATAGCTTAAAAATGAAACAAATTAACCTGATTGCCCTTTTATTCTTTTGTGCTCTTACTACAAATCTTTTTGCACAAAAAAATAAAAAAATGGATGTCATTGCTTACTATACTGGTGATGATAAACTAATTAACGAATACGAAGTAAAAAAACTAGATCAAATTATTTTTAGCTTTTGTCATCTAAAAGACGGAAAACTAAGTGTAGATTCTGCTAAGGATTCTACCACTATTAAACATCTGGTTTCATTAAAAGCATCAAATCCACAACTTAAAATTGTGCTGTCACTTGGTGGCTGGGGAGGTTGCGAACCTTGTTCTGCTGCATTTTCGACTGCTGAAGGAAGATTGAAATTTGCAAAGTCTGTAAAAGAAGTAAGTACTTATTTTAAAGTTGACGGTTTAGACCTTGATTGGGAATATCCTGCAATTGAAGGACTTCCTGGTCATTTATTCCAACCTGCCGACAAACCTAATTTTACGGAATTAATTAAAATACTGCGTTCTACTTTAGGAAAAAAATACGAATTGAGTTTTGCTGCCGGAGGTTTTCAAAAATATCTTGACGAATCTATCGATTGGAAAACTGTTGCGCCATTAGTAAATCGTATCAATATTATGAGTTACGATTTGGTAAACGGTTATTCTAAAGTTACCGGACATCACACGCCATTATACAGCACAAACCCGAATGAAGAATCTACAGACAGAGCCGTTACTTTTTTACTAAAACAAGGAGTTCCTGCTGAAAAATTGATTATTGGCGGTGCCTTTTATTCTAGAACATGGAAAAATGTAGAAAACGTAAATAATGGCCTATATCAAGCCGGAGAACATATTCAGGGTGCTGATTTCAAAAACTTTGCTACCACTTATACAGAAGCAAACGGTTGGAAATATTTTTATGATGAAAAAGCACAAGCACCATATTGGTATAATGCGGGTACAAAAACATTTGCAACATCTGATGATATTAAGTCTATCAAAGCAAAAACTGAATATGTAAAAGCTAAAAAATTAGGCGGAATTATGTTCTGGGAACTTACTTTGGATAGCCCAAAAAACGGAATGCTTAATGCTATTTATGAAGTTAAAACGGCTAAATAAATTCATTTAAAAGAATAAAAAACGGCAGTTGTCTTAGAGATAACTGCCGTTTTTTTATTTTTTAGTTTCGCTCTCTTTCGGAGCACGAATTCTTCCATCGTAAGAAATGGATGCTCTGTTATTACTATTGATACTAACCGATATACCGCCATCATAAAAAATAGTAAACAAAAGATCATACACATCATTTGTTCCCTTAACGGTTGTTTTGATCAGGTATTTTTTTCCCTTTTGTTCTACTTTGATGTTTTCCGGTTTTCCTTCAAATTTTATTCCGCCATCTGCCCCATACCCTACGTTGAATGCTCTTCCAAAAAAAGGCAAATCGCAAACTACATTTTCTGAAGTAAATTTTATAAAATAGGTATTGTAATCTAAATTAAGCATTCTGGTTCCTTGCGGATACGCTTTCTCTGCATCAAAAACAAAATTTTTAGAATTGATAAGTGCTTCAATTTCTTTTTGTTTTTGAAGCTCTTTTTCTTGTTTTAATTCTTTTTTGGTTTTTTCCTGCGCAAAACCATCAAAGCTAAAGAAACAAAACAGCATCAATAAAATTGCTACCCTTTTCATGATTTCTATTTTTTAGTGAATCGCATCATGGCAATATCACCGGAAATTAAATTCAGTGTTTTGCCATCATCTGTAATATCGTACGAAGTTATTTTTTGCAGCGTATTCATATATGTCTGCTCCCCTTGTCCATCTCCACACATCATTTTGGTCATTGCCATTGGTTGTGTAAAATCAATTTTGTTACCGTCAACGCTCAATTTTCCTGTGTATGAATTACAGCTGCTATTACCCGAAACACGGTTTTCTTTTGAGTCAAAAACTATTGTTGGTTTTTTATTTGGGTATAAACCATCAAAAGCAATTCTTGGTCCTGAAATATAATTAAGTTCCCAGGTTCCGTCAAGTTTAGAAACTGTACCTGTTTTTGTGCATTTACATGAGATCAATACAAGCCCTAAAAAAACTAAAATTAAAGCATTCTTTATCATAATATTACTGATTAAATTAAAAATTTCAATTGAATTATTTACGTAAAATCGTACCCAGAACTGAATCATTTTTATAAAAACAGGAACAAAGCAAAACCAATAGTTTTGGTTTTTTTTAACTTTTGGCCTCAGAGAGTTTCAGTAATTTTATGCTAAATTTACTTATTATTTAATTAAATGCCTTAAAAATGAAAAAAATAATCCTCTCTTTCGCTATAATTACAGCCTTAATTGTTGGTTGTAAAACAAGTACAAAATCTAATGATGCTAAAACTTTAACAGTTGCACTGGAACCAAAAAGTGGCAGCACTGTTACCGGAACCGCAACTTTTACTGAGAAAAATGGAAAAGTAACATTTACAGCAAAAATGGCCGGATTACAACCCGGAGTTCACGCTATACATATTCACGAAAAAGCAGATTGTTCTGCTGCTGATGCAAGTTCTGCAGGCGGACACTGGAACCCAACGTTTAAAAAACACGGAAAATGGGGCGTTGGAGAATATCACAAAGGTGATATCGGAAACTTTACCGCAGATGCTCAGGGTAATGGTTCTATCACATTGACTACTGACGAATGGTGTATAGGATGTGAAGATGAAACCAAAAATATCCTGGGAAAAGGTTTAATCGTGCATCAGGGAACGGATGATTTTACCACTCAGCCAACCGGAAATGCAGGCGGTCGAGCGGCTTGTGCAGGAATTATCAAGTAAAAACACAATAACCACTATTTTTTCACAAAATTTAGTGGTTATTTCATTTAAAATTTAAACATACCACAAGAAAAAGATATAGCTTTGTAGCCTCAAACTAGTAATAATGATTAACCCATCGGCATCCGGCTGGATCGATAAATTTTTTAGCGAACAAAAGTTCTCAGAAGCAATTCCTTTTGAAACTGTGGATTCTTTTTACTATAAAGTAAGAGAAACCGGCTTTATCTATGGACACATTATTTCGATTGATTCCCAAATTCCAATTCCGATAAAAGGCTGGTTTAAAACCGAAATTTCTAAAATTGCCTTATTAAATACTTTATATGGTGTTTTTTGTTTAGAAAAAAGAAATTCGGAACCAAAAAATTTTATCGCAGAGGTTTTAAGATTTTACAATGAAATGAATCCTGAAGGCTTTAATCTTTTTAAAATTTTACTTCCAAAAGATACTCCTTCCCTTTCTCTAGAAAATATAATCGATGAAAGAGTTCAGACTAATGATAGTATTATTAGTAAAAACTTTTCGCATTTAGTAACCAACGCTTTGTTGTTTATTGATGTTTTGGCTTTCAGACAATATTTGGCTCATGGTGAAATTCCCGAGAAATATTTAAAACGAATTGAAGAAACGGTGCTTGGTATTGTTGGTTTGGCTTTAAAAACCAAAACAGTAAAATCACAACATGACGATTTATTGATTAAACTTTTTGAGGCCTCTATTCGCTATTCAAAATTTTCAAAAGTTACTGTTGAGACTTTAGAAACCTTACAATTAGACTATTTCATCAACAGATTAGAGCAATACTATTTGATTGATATGGCAGGAATGGCTTTATGGAGCGATGGTGTTGTAGAAAATGAAGAAGCTTATTTTCTATATTCATTAGGATCGATGTTGCGCGTTTCTGATAATTTTGTAACGCAAAGTATTGATACTACACATAGTTTTATTACAACCCATAAACATAAAATTCCTTATTTTAATTACTCAAACCCAGTAAAGCATTTTTACGACCAAATGACGCATACGGTTGTAAAACTGATTATAAGAAACAAAAACAGACTTGTTAGGGAAATTGTTCAAAGCAAAGAATTAATGGTTCTTTTGGCTCATTCTACAACGAGGGATCTGGATGCGAAAGAAAAGAAAAAAGTAAAAAAACAGCTTTTGGATATCTGCAAAACGATTCCGTCGCTTACTATATTTTTACTTCCGGGAGGAAGTTTGTTGTTACCGATTTTAATCAAGTTTATTCCAACCATGTTACCATCGGCATTTAATGAAAATCTAGACGAAAACGAATAAAAAAAATCGCCCTTTTGAGGCGATTTTTTATTTCTTATAAATTACTAAGCTGGTAAACTTCGTCTAATTCATCATTCGAAGCAATATTTACATTCAAATCGGTTACAAAACCAGAATTTAAACCGTAAACCCATCCGTGAAGCATTAAATCCTGACCATTTTTCCACGCACCTTGTACAATTGATGTTTTGGCTAAGTTGTAAACTTGTTCTTTAGCATTAATTTCAACAAAAGCATTAAAACGTTCTGTTTCGTCTTCAATTGAATTTAAATATTTATCATGTAAACGATATTCATCTTTAATATGACGAATCCAGTTATCAATAATTCCAACAGACATATTTCCCATTGCAGCTTTTACACCACCACAACCGTAATGTCCGCAAACAATAACGTGTTTTACTTTCAAAACATTTACTGCATAATCCAAAACACTTAACATATTCATATCAGAGTGTACGACCATGTTGGCAATATTTCTGTGTACAAAAACTTCACCCGGTTTAGCACCAATAATTTCGTTTGCAGGAACACGGCTGTCAGAACATCCAATCCATAACAATGGCGGTGTTTGTCCTTTTGCTAAATCTGCGAAATAATTTGGGTCTAATGCTAATGATTTTTCAACCCATTCTTTATTGTTGTCTAATAATTTTTGATAAAATTCTCTCATAATGTATTACTATTTTATAATGGCATTTATAGTGTCTAAAAATATCAATAAAGACTACTTTTTGTAAAGTTACCTAAATTCTGATATTTCTTCACTTTAGAAATACCTAAAATTTATTTAATTGTTTTAAAATTGTTCTTTTGTAACTTCTTTCTTAACCAGCGCTCTTTTTGCAACATCATAATAATGTTCTATCGAAACGTGATTGTTATTATCAGGCGTATTTTCTAATTCATACGCTTTTTTGAAACCTTTCAGTTTCACCTTAATATTTTCATCAATTGCACGTGTTTCTTTAAACTCGCGAATTAAATCAAGAACATCATGAGCAATATATTCCGTATCATGCGCATTGATGATTACTTTTGAGTTTTCAGGAATTTCACTCAATGTTAATTTAATTGCCGCTTTGTTCAAAAATGAAACTTCCTGCGCCAAATCGATATGAATAACATCTCCGTCTTCGTATTCTTCCTTTTTAAAGCTGTAGGCTCTTTTCAGGTTTCCTCTCAATACAAAAATAATACTGATGATGATTCCTAATGCCACACCTTTTAATAAATCGGTCGCTACAACAAATACCAAAGTGGCAATAAATGGCACAAACTGATATTTTCCTTTTTCCCAGAAATGGAAAAACGTTGCAGGTTTTGCTAATTTATATCCAACTAAAATCAAAACAGTTGCCAAAGTAGCCAACGGAATTTTGTTTAAAAGTGCCGGAATAGACAAAACACTTACTAATAAAAGTACACCATGAATAATTGCCGACATTTTAGATTTTGCCCCGGCATTGTTATTTGCTGAAGATCTTACCACAACAGATGTCATTGGCAAACCACCTAAAAGTGAACTTACTATATTACCAATTCCCTGAGCTCTAAGTTCAACATTGGTATCAGTATAACGTTTTTGAACGTCCATTCTATCTGAAGCCTCAATACACAACAAAGTTTCGATAGAAGCAACAATAGCAATGGTAACACCTACAACCCAAACCTGTGGATTTGTTACTGCAGAAAAATTTGGTGTAACGATAATAGATTTAAATTCATCAAAAGATTTTGGAACCGGTAAAGAAACTAAATGTTCTTTTGCAATTGCCAAAGAGCTTCCGGTAGCAATAAAAATTTCATTTAAGACTACTCCTAAAATAACAGCAATAAGCGCACCCGGAACTAATTTTAATCGCTTTAAAAAAGGAACTTTATCCCAGGAAATTAAAATCGCCAGCGAAATTAATGAAATAACCACTGCTCCTAACTGAATATGATTGATAACATCGAATAAAAATGAAAATGAATTGCTTCCATCATTTTGAATAAATGCCTGATCGCCTTCAAAATCAGCATCGTAACCAAAAGCATGCGGAATTTGTTTTAGGATGATAATGATACCAATACCTGCTAACATTCCTTCGATAACATTGGTTGGAAAATAATTTGAAATACTTCCGGCTTTTAAAAATCCTAATGCTAACTGAATTGCCCCGGCAATAAAAACAGACATTAAAAATACATCGAAGGCACCAAAATCAGTGATTGCGGTTAAAACTATAGCTGTTAAACCAGCTGCGGGACCAGATACACTAACATGTGACTGGCTTAAAAACCCAACCACAATACCACCAATAACACCTGCGATAATTCCAGAAAATAAAGGCGCTCCAGAAGCCATTGCAATACCTAAACACAACGGAAGAGCCACCAAAAAAACCACTAAACCTGAAGCAAAATCAGATTTAAGGTTGGCAAAAAGATTAATTTTTTTTGACATAATACAATACTAATAATTGATACATAAAAGATCTACTGTATTTATGATAGAATACAGTTTTTTAAATAATCGGAAGTATTATGACAAGTTGGGAGGTGGAGCAAAAATGCTCTGAGAAATATTATCAAGTTTGGCAATATTTTCAGAAACTATTGTTCTTTTTTCAATATAAGCAGGCAATAAAACTTCATGTTGAAGTATTGCCGGATGAACAGTTGCTTTAAGTTCTTTATGTGAATGCTCTTCTTCAGAAAAACTGAAAGATAAAGACGTATTATTACATTTCTTCATCAACGTTACTACTGTAGGAGTTGATAAGAAGGCAATAAATATGAATAATAATATGCGAGCAACTAATTTCATTGTGGCAAAAATAGCGTTAAACAAATAAAATCAAAGCGAAGAACGTAAAATTTTATAGAAATTTAACAAAAATAAAAAACAGAATGATGTTTAATTAACCATTCTGTTTCTAATTTATTTATAAAGAGCTTTTTACAACTCTTTCTAATTTATTTATAAAGAGCTTTTTACAACTCTTCTTCAAGCCAGGCATTCATCATCCAAATTGTTTTTTCCTGTTCGGCAATGAAATCACTCATCATAGAATTTGTTCCTTCATCATTAATTTCTGCTGCTTTATTAAGAATTTCTCTTTCAATTTTTAATAAATCAGATAAGGAATTAACAATTAAGTGCACTGCTTTCTCATCATTTGAAATGTTTTTTCCAACTGTTAATTTGTTATTTTGAATGTAATCTTCAAATGTATGCAACGGAGTTCCGCCTATGGTCAGGACTCTTTCGGCAATCATATCAATTTTCAATTGTGAATCTGTATATAATTCTTCGAATTTTACGTGTAAATCAAAGAAACGTTTTCCTCTAATATTCCAGTGAATTCCTCTTAAGTTTTGATAATAAACCTGAAAGTTTGATAATAAAACGTTTAGCTCTTTTACTAATAATTCTGATTCTTTTACAGGCAATCCTAAAATATTTGTTTTCATGTTTTTATTGTTTTTACAGTAACTTACTACAAATTTAGAGGAAGTTCTTTAAAAAAAGTATAAAAAAAAATTATATTTTCTTATTTTTGTATCAAAAATTACTATCAAAATGACGATAACTCAATTACAATATGTATTAGCTGTAGCCGAACATAAAAATTTTACCCTTGCTGCCGAAAAATGTTTTGTTACGCAACCCACATTAAGTATGCAGATTCAGAAAATTGAAGAAGAATTGAATATTTTAATTTTCGACAGAACAAAAAAACCAATCCAACTTACAGATATAGGTCAAAAGATTGTAAATCAGGCCAAAAATATTGTAAATGAAGCTGATAGAATTAAAGATATTGTAGAACAGCAAAAAGGTTTTATTGGCGGAGAATTTCGTTTAGGAATTATTCCGACGATTATGCCAACGCTTTTACCTATGTTTTTAAATAATTTTATCAAGAAATATCCAAAAGTTAAATTATTAATTGAGGAATTAAATACGGATGAAATTATTGTAAAATTAAAAAACGGACATCTTGATGCTGCGATTGCCGCTACTCCATTAGAAGATGAAAAAATTAAAGAAATCGTTTTGTATTTCGAACCGTTTGTAGCTTATATTCCGGAACAACATGCTAATTTTCAAAAGGATGAAATTGAAGTTGCCGATTTAAACATCAACGAAATTTTGCTTTTGCAGGATGGACATTGCTTTAGAGACGGAATTTTAAATTTATGCAAAAACGGAACTGATGTCGAACAAAATAATTTTCAGATTCAAAGCGGAAGTTTTGAAACCCTTATAAAATTAGCCGATGAAGGTTTGGGCACAACGTTACTTCCGTACTTGCACACCTTAGATTTGAAAGATTCCGATAAACTGAAACTACGAAACTTTAAGGAACCAAAACCTGCCCGAGAGGTAAGTTTAATTTACCCAAAGAGCGAATTAAAAATGCAAATCATTGACGCTCTTAGATCTACAATTGCCGGAGTTGTAAAAGGAGCAATTGTTTTTCAAAACGTACAAATCATTAGTCCGCTGCATCAAAAGAAATAAAATAAAAAAGGAGCTGATTAGGCTCCTTTTTTTTATACTTTGATGAGTAGTAAACTTGGTTTTAGTTCTGGTTTTTCAATAATAAAATTTAATAACCACTCTTGTAATTGCTCCATTTCGTATGGTAACAGCGTTTTGATAGCTTTTTCCAGTTCTTTACAGAAAAGTATCGGATCGAAACTAACTCTCTCAAGTATTGATTTCGTGTAATCAAACATCATTTTTGACATAATAAAATATGAATATGGGGGTTATTTATATTTCTAAACTCGCACCAAATGTAAACAAATATCACACATAAAGATGCTTTTTAACTTATTTTTTTAAAAATTTTAGCAACGAAACCGTTTTCTTAATAAACATAAATCAATATAGAATTATTCTAAATAACTGATTTAAGTGCTTTTAGTCGCTCTAAACATCTCACGTTTTCCTGGTGGTCCCGCTAACTTTTCTACGGTAAATCCTACCGAAATCATGCTCCTTTTAACAACTCCTCGGGCAGCATAAGTTACCAAAACACCATTTGGTTTTAAACTATTATACATTTTCTGAAAAATTTCTGTACTCCATAACTCTGGTTGAACCCGATATCCGAAGGCATCAAAGTAAATCAAATCAAAAATTTCATAATCGTCTATTTCATCAAAAAATTGTTTCCTTTTAGTTAACGAAAAGCAGGTGCTAATTTCGGTTTTATTATTCCATTCACATTTATGCATTTTTTCAAAAATGTTATCAAATTCCAATGCGCCGAGTTCAGTAACATAATTCATTTCCAAAACTTCACTTGCATCTACAGGATATGCTTCTACCCCCACATAATCTATATTTTGCTGTTTTTGGTTTGCTTCCAGAAAAGTAATAAAAGCATTAAGTCCGGTTCCAAAACCAATTTCAAGAATCGAAACGGGTTTATTACCAAATAATGAAAGTCCATTTTTTATAAATACGTGTTTTGCTTCCTGAATTGCGCCATGTTTAGAATGGTAACATTCATCCCATTCTTTCAAATGAATTGTTGTTGAGCCATCTAGCGTTTTAATTATTTCTCTTTCCACTTTTTGAGATTACTAGCAGGATTTTATTCGTTTAAAACCCATTTTTCAAGTCAAAATTACTCAAAACAAATGCGTAAAGCCTTAAAATTCGATTGTTTTTTCATAAATTCTTTATAAAACTAAGTATTTTATTTCCGTTTATTATAAGATAAATAAATCTCAATTAAACACAGGAATTAATGCAGTTTTACCAAGCAAATTGTATAATTTTACTTAATTTTGCATTGAATAAAACCTATTTAACACCAAATCATCACTTTAGATTCATTTTATTGAGATGAACATTACATAAAAAACATACATTACTATGAGTACAACTCAAACAAACAAAATTGAAATCAGAAAAGCTACTTCGTCTAAAATAAGCGCAGTAGACTTTGAAAACTTAAGTTTTGGTGCTGTTTTTACAGACCATTTATTCGAATGTGATTTTAAAAATGGAGAGTGGCAAAATCCTGTCATTAAGCCTTATGCTCCTATTTTAATGGATCCTTCTTCAAAAGTCTTCCATTACGGCCAAGCAATTTTTGAAGGAATGAAAGCTTATAAGGATGAAAACAATGATGTTTGGTTGTTCAGACCTGATGAAAACTACAAACGTTTCAATAATTCTGCGGTTCGTATGGCAATGCCTGAAATTCCGGAAGACATTTTCATGGAAGGTTTAAATGAATTATTAAAAATCGATAAAGAATGGATTCAGAGAGGAAATGGAAGCAGTATGTATATCCGTCCTTTTATGATTGCTACAGGACCTGGTGTTATTGCAAATCCGTCTGACGAATATAAATTCATGATTTTACTTTCTCCTGCAAAATCATATTATGGTGGAGAAGTAAAAGTAATTATTGCTGAACATTATAGTAGAGCTGCAAATGGCGGAATTGGTGCTGCAAAAGCGGCCGGAAACTATGCTGCACAGTTTTACCCAACTAATTTAGCAAACAAAGATGGTTTCCAACAAGTTATCTGGACAGATGACGCAACGCACACTAAATTGGAAGAAGCGGGAACAATGAACGTTTTCTTTAGAATTAATGATACTTTATTGACTGCTCCAACAAGTGAAAGAATTTTGGATGGTGTTACCAGAAAAAGTTTAATTGCAATGGCAGAAAAAGAAGGATTAAATGTAGAAGTTCGCCCGGTTATTGTTTCAGAATTGGTAGAAGCTGCTAAAAACGGATCTTTGAAAGAAATTTTTGGAGCTGGAACTGCTGCCGTAATTAGTGTAATTAAAGGATTCTCCTATCAGGATGTTTATTATGAAATGGATCCTATTGAAAATTCATATGCTTCTTTATTAAAAGAGAAACTAACAAATCTTCAAAATAAATTATCTGAAGATACTTTTGGCTGGACAGTAAAAGTTCAATAATCGAAAGATATTTCAAAATAAAAACCCGACAGATTTAAAATTTGTCGGGTTTTCTGTTTTATGATATATATTGAATTGTAAAATATTTGAATACAATAATAGATTTTTAAAGCTTAAAAAAAGGCATTTTACTTATTCTAATACATAAGGCTATGTGCTATATTTTTCACGCAGATTTAAAAAGATTAAAGCAGATTTTATTCTCATTTTATATTATTCCTGATAATTATACTCAGCTTAACAAAATCTGTTTAAATCTGCCAAATCTGCGTGAAAAAATCTTTTTAATCTTTTAATCTGTGGCAACAAGATTTTTTATAGCAGTTTCGAAAAATCCGGTTTAAAATAATTCGGGCCTTTCATTACTTTTCCGTCTTCTCTGTAAATTGGCTGTCCATCTTCGCCTAATTTACTCATATTACTACGCTGAATTTCATCAAAAACGGCTTCAATTTTATCCTGCAAACCGTGTTCAATAATTGTTCCGCATAAAATATACATCATATCTCCAAGAGCATCAGCAATTTCGACTAAATCATTTTTTTGCACTGCATCAAGATATTCTTCATTTTCTTCTTTCATTAAATTATAACGAAGGTATTTTTTGGTTTCACCCAAATCTGCGATTGGAGTTTCGCTGTGTCCTATTTTAAAAGCCGTATGAAATTCTTTTACAGCATCTATTTGTTTCTTCATGATTTTATTTAGTTAAATGGAGTACCAAATTAGCAACTATTCATATACAATTCTCTAAATTTGTCAAAAATAATTTCAACTTATGTTTAGTCAGGGACAATTAATATTCGCAGTCTGTTTTTTTATCGCATTTGTAATCGTTATGATTTTTGCTTACCGAAAAGATCTTGCACTGCACAAAATTTTTTACAAAGGAAATTACAAAGTATTAATTGGTTTCTTACTTTTTATTGCGATTTTATTTGTTATCAAAATCTTTTTTAAAAGGTAATTCCGGAATTTATTTCTATATTTAAAATATAAAGACAGAAGCCTGAGATTTATACTTAAGTTTTTATTATTACCGTTCTGTCTAAATATTTTTATTGATCATATTATAACTAAAAAGTACCGTTTTATTTTTGCGCTATTCGCCAGACTAGTAATAAAATTTATAACTTTACGAACCAAATAACCTGCACGATGAAGATTTTAAAATATCTATTTCTATTATTATTACTAACTCTAGTTGCCCTAACTGTATTTGTTGCTACTCAAAAAGGAATTTTTTCTATTGAAAGAAGCAAGGTGATTAATTCACCCCGAGCTACAGTTTATAACTATGTAAATGATTTTAGAAATTATGAAGATTTTGAATCATGGTCTCTGGAAGATCCTTCAATGAGAATGACTTTTCCAAATAAAACTATTGGAAACGGAGCTTCATATTCATGGGAAGGTGTTGAAGGAAAAGGAAGTGCGATTACACTTAAAACAAAAGACGGCGAAAGTATTCAGCAAAAAATGAAATTTGATGGCACAGAAGCTGATGTAAACTGGACCTTTAAAGACACTTTGACAGGTAAGACAGTTGTAACCTGGAAAGCCAAAGGAACAATGAGTTTTTTATTTAAAATCTATACCGCTTTAAACGGCGGATCTGATAATGTTATTGGTACTATTTATGAAAAAAGTCTTGCTAACATTGACAAAAACTTAGATTACGAAACTAAAACTTTTACTGTAAAAGTAAATGGTGTTGTTAAAAAAACAGAGACTCCTTATATTAAACAAACTTTTACAAGTGAAATCTCCAAAGTAAATAAAAATGCCAGAGTCGTAATTCCGAAACTGATTCATTTTAGCCAGACTAACGGATTACATAATAATGGAAAACCATTTATTATATATCATACTTACGATATAACAACAGGTTTGGCAAAAATTTCTATTTGTTTGCCAATCAATAAAGAGATTTCGATTAGCGCAGGAAGTGATATTTTAGCTGGAAAATTAAATAGTTTCGAAGCTGTAAAAACCACTTTAACGGGCGATTACTCGCATACTAATGAGGCAATTGTAAAAACAAGAGCTTTTATAAACAATGAAAAAATTGTTCCTGAATTGGGATGGTCGCATCTTGAAATTTTAACGGTTAGCAAATTGGATGTAAAAAGTCCGTCGAAATTAGTAACTGAAATTTATTTTCCAACAAAACCAAAAGTAGTTCCGGTTCCGGTTGAAGCTCCGGTTTACAGACCGCAAACCCAAACACAGACACCGGCACAACAAAAACCAGCTGCTACAACAACTACGCCTCCACCTGCAAAAGAAGAAGAGCAATCTGAATTCTAAAAAATTAAAAGGTAGATTAAACCTTTTGTTTTAAATTCATTCTAATAAGTTAAATGATAAAGCTTGACAAACGAGAAGGAATTTATCGCACAATTATTAGATCCTAAAACGCAAAACATTGCGTTTCAAAAACTCGTGTCTGATTATCAAAAACCACTGTATTCTCATGTTCGAAACATTGTTTTGAACCATGACGATGCCGATGACGTTTTGCAAAATACCTTTGTGAAGGTCTTTCAGTATTTAAAAAATTTTAAGGGAGAAAGTAAGCTCTTTTCCTGGATGTATCGTATTGCAACCAATGAAGCCCTGACTTTTTTGAGCCAAAAAGCAAAACTAAACGGAATAACATCTGAAGCTTTACAAAATAAAACAATCGATAATTTAAAAGCCGACACTTATTTTGATGGTGATGAGATTCAGATTAAACTTCAAAAAGCTATTGTAACATTGCCGGAAAAGCAGCAATTGGTGTTTAAAATGAAATATTTCCAGGAATTAAAATACGAAGAAATCGGAGAAATTCTGGGAACTTCGGTTGGGGCACTCAAAGCATCTTATCATCATGCAGTAAAAAAAATCGAATTATATGTTACATCAAATTAAACCTTTTGTTATAAAACATATCTTATAGACATTATGAAAACATTTAAATTAGAAAACGAACCGAAAATAACAACTGGATTTAAAACTCCGGATAATTATTTTGATGATTTCTCAGCAAAAGTTTTACAGCAAATTAACGAAACGAAAGAGGCAAAAGTAATTCCGATTTACAAACGTAAAAATGTTCTTTCAATGCTTGCCGCTGCTGTTGTTTTTATAGGATTATTGATTCCGATAGTAAACAACTACAACAATACATCAAAAGAACTTGACGAAGCTACTTTAGAAACCTATTTAACCTATCAGTCTAATTTGAATCAATATGATTTAATTAAAGAATTGGATACAAAAGACATTGATAAACTTAATAAGAGTGTTGCCCTTGAGCAGGAAACACTAGAAGATATTTTATCTTCAAATCCAAACATTGAAAATTTAATTTCAGAATAAAAAACTTAAAAGATGAAAAAAAATATACTACCGATTCTGCTATTTTTAGTAAGTTTTTCATTTTATGCACAAAGTGATAAAGATGAAAAACGCGAAAAAATAAAAGCTTATAAAGTTTCTTTTTTAACGACAGAACTGGAACTTACTTCAACAGAAGCAGAAAAATTCTGGCCGATTTACAACACTTATGATGACAAACAATTTGAATTGCGTCATGATAAAATGAAAACATATTTACGAAAATTGGATGATGATAATATCAATTCTTTATCTGAAAAAGATGCAGCAACACTTTTAGCACAAATAGAAAGTACTGATAAAGAATTATATCTTTTGCGTGAAAAATATATGACAAATCTTAAAAAAGTCCTTTCGGCAAAAAAAATACTAAAGCTTAAAAAATCTGAAGACGATTTTAACCGAAAATTGCTAAAACAATATCGCGATAAAGCTGCCAAAAAAGAATAACAGAAACAACAGCGACAAGGCCCCTATATAATAATACTTACTTTATTATTTAGGGGTCTTGTTATTTTATTTAAGTACTAAATTCTAAGTACGATTTTAACCGCAAGGCACGTAAAGTTTTTTAATATGGGTTAGAAAACGCGAAGTTCGCAAAGCTTTCTAGTTAAAGCTTTGCGAACTTCGCGTTTTCTAAACATATGCTTAAATAAATCTTAGCGCACTTTGCGGTAAAATATAACAATTATTATTTAAATCGAAGTCGGATTACTTTATTAAAACCTGCAGCAATAGCTGTATTTCTATTGACAAAACGAATCGTAAACAGAGAGGAATCAGTAGATAACTGCATCCAGTTTTCGCCTCCATTTTGAGAGTATTGTATCCCTTCTGAGCCAACACATATAATTTCTTTTCCATTTCCACCCGGAACATATTGTATACAAGAAGCGTATCCAAACCCCATATCCTGGCCTATTAATGTCCATGTCATTCCGCCATCAGCAGTAAAAGCTTTATTATTTGATTTTTTGTTTGGAAGATCATAATCTCCTCCGGCAATAAATCCGTGTTTAGAATCATAAAAATCGGCTGTAAAAATACCCGTCATTGCCTTTCCCTGTACGATTGGAGTTTCAATAACTTTCCATGTTTTTGCTTTATCGGCAGAGTAAAAAACACGTGCTTTTTTTCCTCCGGAAACCAGCCATGTATCATTTCCATTAATTACAATATTCGTGTTGCTTGCTGCAAAAGCCGCCTCTCCTTGCGAGTTTGTTGGCAATTTATCTGATAATAATTTTGTCCATGTTTCACCTCCGTCGCGGGTCACAATTATAGAAAATGTATCTTCTGTTGGATCTCCAATTGCAATACCTTCTTTATCATTCCAAAATTGCATACTATCGTAAAACACTTTTTGATTTATTTCTTTGTAAACTAACTTTACTTTTTGTGTTTTTTTAGAAACCTGGTAAAGCAAAGCAGGATTTGCAACACTTAATAAATATATATTTTGTGAAGTTTGTGCGATACTTCTAAACTCTAATTTTAAAGTGTCACGATAAATATGTTCTTCAAATTTTTCGTTTTTATCTAAATCATAATAGCCAAAGCGAGAATAATCTCCTCCGTACCACACTTTATTTTTATCAATTAATATTGCTCTAATACTAATTTTATCCTTAAATAAAGTATCTATTTGTACTGAAGTAAAACCACCGAACAAAGCTTTTTTCTCATTGAAGTTCAGCGTTTTAAAAGACACCATCAAAACAAATAGAGTGCAAAATAAAAGTACTTTTTTCATATAGATTAGATTTTTTTTATTGCTAAAATACAATTATTTATAACATTTAAAAGAGGTTTGATATTTTTTTCTGGCACAGTAATTGGATATCCAACAATATTAAACTTAATATGATTTTATCATGAAAACGAAACTACTTTTAATAGCGATAATAGCAATAGGTTTTGGATCTTGTAAAGCACAAAGCCAAACTACTGTATATGCAAAAAATTCAGATATAAGTGATAACCTAGATCTTAGAGCTGTTGCCTCGATGTTTGGGGACTCAGACAATCTTCAGGATTTTGAAAGAAGACTGAACGATCCTAAATATCAAATTTCAAACCTTGACTTAAATGGTGATGACCAGGTTGATTATTTACGTGTAATAGAATCTGTAGAAGACAGAACTCACGTTGTAATTATTCAGGCTGTACTTGATCGTGATGTGTATCAGGACATTGCAACTATAGATATTGAAAGAGACAATTCTAATAAAGTTGTTGTTCAGGTTGTGGGTAACAGTTATTTATATGGAGATAATTACATTTACGAGCCTGTATATAGTGTAGCACCAGTAATTTACACTTCATTTTGGGTAACGAATTACAGACCATATTATTCAACTTGGGGTTGGAATGTTTACCCAACATATTATTCTGCATGGAGACCTTACCCAATTTACAGATATAGAAACAACATTAATGTTTGTATCAACGTAAACAACCATTACAACTATGTAAACACACGTAGAAGTTACAGAGCTCCTGTTATCTATCAAACAAGACGTAGTTATGGTTACGAAACAATGCGCCCTAATTACGGTTTCTCTCAAAGACATTCAAATGTAAATAACCGTTATGAGTTAGATCAAAGACGTGTTGCAAGCAGAGAAGCAAGCAGAGGATCAAACACATATAACACAAACAGATCTAATTCTAATAGAGTTTCCGGTTCTGATAACAGAGCAACAACAAACAGAAATTACACAGAAAACAGAACTAATACAAACAGAAGTTACAATTCTGAAAGAGGTAATACAAGTAGAAATAATTCGGCTACGCCAAATAATTCTGCAAGAGTTGATAATAATACACAAAGAACTGAATCAAGAGGATATTCAAGCGAAAACAGATCAAATACAAACAGAACTTCTACAGCTTCACAACAAACACAGCCTACAAGAAGTTATTCTGAAAACAGATCAAACACAAGCAGACCAGCCTCTGTGTCTCAACAGACACAACCAACCAGAAGCTATTCTGAAAGCAGCAGATCAAGTTCTAATAATAACTCATCAAGAGCACAAAGCTCTCAAAACACGCAACGTTCTGAATCTCCTAGAGCAAGTCAGGAATCAAGAAGCAGCAGCCAACCGCAAAGAGAAAGCGGATCTAACTCATCAAGAGGTGGCGGAAGAAGAGGTTAATAAATTCTTATTTCTTAATAAAAAATTAAAGCACAATTTGACGATTGTGCTTTTTTTTATCTTTTTAATTTTAATTACCGCTAATTTGTTTTAAAACAGTAAATTTGCAACCGTCTTTTATAAAAATATACATGAGCGCAGCACATAAAAACTTACACAGTAAGTTGTCTATTGGGGGTTTATTAATCACACTAGGAATTATTTATGGAGATATTGGTACCTCTCCATTGTATGTAATGAAAGCCATCCTTGGCGAGCATGCTATTACTGCGGATATCGTTTTAGGAGGTATTTCATGTGTTTTTTGGACATTAACATTACAAACTACTATAAAATATGTACTTATTACCTTAAGCGCTGACAATCATGGCGAAGGTGGTATTTTTGCTTTATATGCATTAGTCAAAAAAACAAAAATACAGTGGCTTATTGTTCCTGCAATTATTGGTGGTAGCGCCTTGCTGGCAGACGGAATTATTACACCGCCCATCTCAGTATCATCTGCTATAGAGGGAATAAAAACATACTATCCTGAAATAAATACTATTCCAATCGTTATCGGGATTTTATTTGTTTTATTTACAATTCAACAATTTGGAACTAAACTAGTTGGTAAATTTTTCGCACCAATGATGTTAATTTGGTTTACCATGCTGGGAACTTTAGGAGTTATTCAAATTGCGCAACATGTCGAAGTTATAAAAGCCATTAACCCGTATTATGCTTATCATTTACTGCAAGTACACCCAGAAGGATTTTTCGTTCTTGGGCTAGTATTTTTATGTACAACCGGAGCCGAAGCTTTGTACTCAGACATGGGACACTGCGGAAGAAAAAACATTAGAATAAGCTGGATTTTTGTAAAACTAACTTTAGTATTAAACTACTTTGGTCAGGCAGCTTATTTAATTCACCATGAAGGTCAAACTTTACAGACTTTGGGCGGAGAAAACGGAAATCCATTTTACTTAATTATGCCGGACTGGTTTCAGCCTGTAGGGATTATTATAGCAACTTTGGCGGCTGTAATTGCATCTCAAGCTTTAATTAGCGGATCGTTTACTTTGATTAACGAGGCGATGCGATTGAATTTCTGGCCTAAAGTAAAAATCAAATATCCTACTGAAGTAAAAGGACAATTGTATATTCCGTCGATTAACTGGTTATTGTTTTTTGGTTGTGTTGGAATCGTTCTTCACTTCGAAAAATCTAGTAATATGGAGCATGCCTACGGTTTAGCGATCGTGTTATGTATGATCATGACTACTATTTTACTGAACTATTACTTAATCATGAAAAGAATAAAATTATATTTCATGGTTCCGTTAATCACTATTTATTTATTGATCGAATTTAGCTTTTTAATTGCCAATGTTACCAAATTTGCCGAAGGTGGTTATGTAACTTTAATTATCGCTGCAGTTTTAATTTCGATTATGACCATTTGGTATCTGGCTAAGAAAATCAATAAAAACTACACCAAAATCGTTAAGATTGACGATTACAAAAAAGTATTAGTTGAGCTAAGCAAAGATTTATCGATACCAAAATATGCTACGCATTTAGTTTACATGACCAATGCCAATCGTGTTGACGAATTAGAACAAAAAGTAATGTATTCTATATTACAAAAACGCCCTAAAAGAGCTGACATTTACTGGTTTGTACACGTAAACATTTTAACTGAACCATACAAAACACAATACAAAGTAACTGAAATTGCAAAAGACGATATTTACAGAGTCGATTTTAATTTAGGTTTTAGAGAGCCAACAAAAATCAATTTGATGTTTCGTGAAGTAATCAGAGATATGGTAAAAAATGGCGAAGTAGATATTACAAGTCGTTACGAATCATTAAATAAAAACAATATTATTGGTGACTTTAAATTTGTATTGTCTGAGAAGTTTTTATCAAACGACAATGATTTAAGATGGCACGAGAATATTATCATGAACTCTTATTTCTTCATCAAAAAATTAAGTTTGTCTGAAGAAAGAGCTTTCGGTTTAGATAGTAGTTCTGTAAAAATAGAGAAATTCCCAATGGTGCTTCATGCTCCGGAAAATATTGGATTAACGAGAATTATAAAATAAAAGTTATTCCAAAATAAATTCAGAAAACACTCTTTTAAGCTTTATTAGAGTGTTTTTTTTCTTTTTAATAAAAGTTGAAACCACAATTAGAATTAAAAATTTAACTTTCAATCAATTAATAGTACCTTTGCAACTCAAATAATAAAAATGAGATTACACAGAAATTTAGTTTATACTACCATCGATTCTTTAAATGCAATTTTCAATGAAGGAGAATATGCAGACAAAGTGGTAGCAAGAGCCTTAAAAAAAGACAAACGTTGGGGAAGTTCTGACAGGAAGTTTGTTGCTGAAACGATATACGAAATTGTTCGTTGGAAAAGATTATATGCTGAAATTGCCGAAGTTAAAGAACCATTTGACAGAGACAATTTATGGAGAATGTTTGCTGTTTGGGCTGTTTTAAGAGGATATCCAATTCCGGATTGGAAACAATTAGAAGGAACACCTGAAAGAAAAATAAAAGGACGTTTTGACGAACTTTCAAAAGTTAGAGCATTCAAAGAATCTATTCCGGACTGGATGGATGAATTGGGTGTAAAAGAATTAGGCGAAAAAGTTTGGTCTAAAGAAATTGCTGCTCAAAACCAGCCTGCAAAAGTTATTTTAAGAACAAATACACTTAAAGGAACAAAAGAAAACCTGAGAAACACGTTGATGGATTTAAATATTGAAACAGAATATTTAAAAGATCAGCCGGAAGCTTTAGTTTTAAAAGAAAGAGCCAATGTATTTTTAACAGACGCTTTTAAACAAGGTCTTTTTGAGGTTCAGGATGCCAACTCACAATTAGTGGCTGGTTTTCTGGATGTAAAACCCGGAATGCGTGTTGTAGATACTTGCGCCGGAGCTGGTGGAAAAACATTACATATTGCGTCTTTGATGGAAAACAAAGGACAATTGATTGCAATGGATTTGTACGAAAGTAAATTGAAACAATTGAAATTAAGAGCCAAAAGAAATGGTGCTTTTAATATTGAATATCGCATTATTGACACTACAAAAGTGATCAAAAAACTGCACGAAAAAGCAGATCGTGTTTTAATTGATGCGCCTTGTAGTGGTTTAGGAGTGCTAAAAAGAAATCCTGATGCAAAATGGAAATTACAGCCTGAATTTATTGACAACATTCGTAAAGTTCAGTCTGAAGTTTTAGAAAGCTATTCTAAAATTGTAAAGCCAGGTGGGAAATTAGTTTATGCAACATGTTCTGTTTTACCATCGGAAAATCAGGAGCAAGTTGAAAAATTCCTGAAAACTGAAATAGGAAAACAATTTAATTTTATAAAAGACCGTAAAATTTTGGCCTCAGAATCTGGGTTTGATGGTTTTTATATGGCACTTTTAGAACGTAAGGAATAAATTAAATTCCAAATAAGATTAAATTCCAATAAAAAAATCCCAAATTCCAACCGTAAAATTGGAATTTGGGATTTTTGTTTGCTTTTATTTTTTTTAATTTATCGCTTAGAATGTTTAGTCCCTACGGGCAATGTCGTTAAGTTAAGCTTTTTAAAAAATAAAATTATTGCAAATCAAATCTGTTTTTATCCGCGTTTTTACGAAGTAACTCTGTTTTATCCGCGTCAAAATTAGACGCTGATTTTACTGATTCGCTAAAGCGAAAACGCTGATAAAAACGGATTTTTCTAATTACTTTCTTGATTAAATTGTTAGGTAATTTTATAGACTTACTCTTAACTTAACGACATTGCCCGTAGGAACTACACTTCATTATAAAAATTTTCAAATAAAAAATCCCAAACCCCAATTTTACGGTTGGCATTTGGGATTTTTATTTATTGAAATTTCACACTAAGCTCGGTTTACGCAATAATTTCCCGTTTTCATTTTCTTTGAATTTCGGAACAAAAACAATTTCTTTTGGTTTTTCATATTTGTCCAGAACATCAAAAAAATCAGTTGCAAAATCTTGTTTTTCACCTTCGATAACCAAAATTAATTTTTCGCCCAAAACAGTATCCGGGATTCCGGTAACAAAAAATCTGGAATTAATTTTATCAATCAGTTTTGCTTCTATTTGCTCTGGAATCAATTTTACTCCTCCACTATTGACAACATTATCAATTCTTCCTAAAAAAATAAACTGATCTTCTCTTATTATTTCTACCAAATCGTTTGTTACTATTGGTTCTTCAGAAATCGTATCAACAGTAATAACAAGACAACCTCGATCATCCTGAACAATTTTTACATTTGGCAAAACGGTAAAAACATTTTCCCCTACCCTTCTTGCAGCGATATGAGTAATGGTTTCCGTCATGCCATAAGTTTCATAAACTTCTGTTTTTAACGGTAAAACTTTTTCCTCAAGAGATGAATCCATCTTGGCTCCGCCGACAATCAGTTTTTTAACATTTTGCAAAACTTCAATTGAATTTTGAACCTGTAAAGGTACCATTGCAACAAAATCATATTTAGTTGTGTTTAAAGCTAATGGATGTGTACTTGGTTCAACAATATCTAAATCAAGACCTAAAATAAAACTGCGAACCAGCATCATTTTACCGGCAATAAATTTTACCGGTAAACAAAGTAAAGCTTTGTTACGAGGTTCTAATTCGAAAAAATCTCCGGTAGCCAATGCAGATTGAATCATGGCTTGTTTTTGCAGTTTTACCACTTTTGGCAATCCTGTTGTTCCCGAAGTTCTCATTTCGATATAATCTTTATCATCGAACCAATCCAATAAAAACTCTCCTATCGCTCTATCATTTGCATCGCCTTCTTTTATATAATCATATCCCACGCGACGCAATTCATCTGCAGTTAAATGATATCCGTTTATCTTAAAATAATTGTGAACATTTTTATGCGTTAACTGTAACATATATTATTTAATTTGATGATTCTACTACGTTTATTTTTCCAGTTAATTTTTCTTTCCAGTTGCTCCAATTGTATTTTTTAGTAAAAATAAAAAGCAAAATAGGATAAACCACTACCACAGGCAGGATAACATCCAGACCCGCAGAAGGTTCTGATAAATCTATAAAAACAGAATGTGTTTGAAAAACCGTCCAATCCGAAGTTACCAATAAAGCACCTACCAAATTATTAGCAGCATGAAAACCTAAAGACAATTCCATTCCTTCATCCATAAGGGTAATTACTCCTAAAAACAGGCCTGTGCCAATGTAATAAATCATAATAATGTAACCCATTTTTGTTACTTCAGGATTAAAAACATGCATAGATCCAAAAATTAATGAAGTCATCAATAGTGGAAACCATTTATTTAGAGACAAATTAGCAAATCCCTGCATTAAATATCCTCTAAAAACATATTCCTCTGTACTGGTTTGTATCGGAATTAAAATAGAACCAACAGCTACCAAAATTAAAAACGGAACTAATTTAAAATTCCACACAAAATTTTCAGGAGCTCTGAAATAAATTATAAAAAAGCTAATTATTGAAAAAACCGCCCATAAAATAAAGGAAAAGAAAACCCTCCCCCAATCTATTTTTTGACGTGATGTTGTAATTGATAAAAGAGTTTGATTGTGCAGATACTTTACTACGAAATAAATTCCGGCAAAGGCAAAAGCAAAAGATATCATGACCAAAAACAATGTCAGATTAGGCTCAAACATTTTCATTACTTCAGCATTATCCGTAGGAAAAACAGCTTTATCTTTAAAACTTTTATACAGAACTGCGACAGAAAAAGGAATTTGACCAACAAATGATGCTGTAATAATAATGACTGATCCAATAAGGTATTTCCAAAATTTATTTTCGGGCTTAATTCCTTGTTCTAAAAACATATATTAAAAATTTAAAAAATGAGAAATAATATCTTTTAAAGTTATGATATATTTATTGCTTTTAAAAGATATATGATAAATAAGTAAATCTTACTTTTGGTGTAGCTAAAATACCTAAATTTTACTTTAACTGCCTTACAACATATTAAAATTAACAAAATGATACAAATTTATCATAATCCCCGTTGTGGAAAATCAAGAACTTGTCTTGCATTTATTGATCAGTCAAATCAGGAATATGAAATTATTCCGTACTTAACAGAAACGCCTTCTTTTGACGAATTAAAATCTTTATTACAAAAATTAGATCTTCAACCTATTCAATTAGTGAGAACTAAAGAAAAAATTTGGATCGAAAATTATAAAGGAAAAACGATGGATGATGATGAAATTATTCAGTCCATGATTGACAATCCTATTTTGATTGAGCGCCCAATTGTTGTAAAAGACGGGAAAGCCATTATAGGAAGAGATCCTGATTTGGTTGCTGCCTTTTTAGATTGATTATAAAGAAGCGCATTAACATTTTTTTGTGATTTCTCTCTTTAAACCAAAAGCTACATTTGCGGTCTAAAAAGAAAAAGAAACCAGAAAAAACAATGAAACAAATCAAATTTGCTGTATTACTTGTATTGCTTTTTACAAGTTTTTACAATTATGCGCAACAACCACCTGCAGGAAGAAACAAGGTAAAAGTTACCGGAAAAGTTTTCGAAAAAGTGAGTAAACAACCACTTGAATATGCAACAATTTCGATAATGGCACCTAATGACACCAAAGTTATTGCCGGAGGAATAACGAACCCAAAAGGTGAATTTGAAGTTGCTGTTGCACCTGGAACTTACGATATAAAAATTGAGTTTATCTCGTTTAAATCAACAGAAATTAAACAAAAAAGCATTGAGGATGATACTAATTTAGGTGTAATAAACCTGTCTGAAGATGCTGCTCAATTGAATGAAGTTGTAGTTCGTGCCGAAAAATCGACAGTAGAAATAAAACTTGATAAAAAAGTTTACAACGTTGGTCAGGATATGATCGTTAAGGGCGGAACTGTAAGTGATGTTCTTGATAACGTTCCTTCGGTTTCTGTTGATACAGAAGGAAATGTAAGCTTAAGAGGAAGCGATAATATCCGTATTTTAATTGACGGAAGACCATCAAATGCTATTAATGTTGCCGAAGCTTTACGTCAGCTTCCGGCAGATGCTATTGACAAAGTTGAAGTTATTACCAACCCATCGGCCCGTTATGATGCAGAAGGTGGTTCGGGTTTGATCAATATTATTTTGAAAAAAGGAAAAAATCAAGGTTTCAACGGAACTTTTATTGCTTCGACAGGACTTCCTGAAACGTATGGCTTAAGCGCCAATTTAAACTATAAAACAGAAAAATTAAACTACTTTACCACCGGAGGTTACAACTACAGAACAAACGAAGGTGGCGGAAAAACTAATTCTGAATATTTTAACGAAGACGGTACAACTAAAAGTTATTTAGACGAAGATCGTGATACTAAAAGAACCAGAGACGGATTTAACGGAAGAGCGGGTATAGAATGGACATTAACACCAACTACTTTTTGGACAAACGCCATTAACTACCAAAAAAATACCGGAGAAGACGTAGATATAATCAACTACAATAATTACGATGCTGCCCGTACTTTTACCGGAGCTTCATCCCGATTAAACAATGCCGATACCGGAAGTGAAAACGTAGAGTTTACTTCTAATTTAATCAAAAACTTCAACGACAAAGGTCATAAACTTACTGCTGATTTATCTATTTCAAGAAATACAGATGACAGCAACAGTATTATTACCGCATCGCCAAATTTCAATACTACTTTAAACGATCAGGTTCAAAAACAAGTTTTATTACAGGCCGATTACGTTTTGCCATTAGGCAAAGGAGGTCAGTTTGAAGCCGGATATAAAGGAAGTTTTGGCGACCTGAACAACCAATATGTAATAACAGACGATCTAAATCAACCAGATCCAAATTTATCAAATACATTGGAATATAAAGAAAACATCAATGCACTTTATACCCAATATGGTTTCAAAGTAAACAAATTTTCTTATTTATTTGGTTTGCGCTGGGAAGACACTAATATCCAGGTTAACTTATTAGACAATAACGATTTCAATACTAAAAAATACAACAACTTATTTCCAAGTGCGTTTATTAGCTACGAAATCTCAAATCAAAGTAATTTTACAGCAAGTTACAGCAAGCGTTTATCAAGACCAAGAGGACGTTTTATGAACCCTGCAACAAATTACTCAAGTAATATTAATATTTTTCAGGGAAATCCAGATTTAGACCCATCATTAACAGACAAATACGATATTGGCTTTATCAAGCGTTGGGACAAAGTAACTTTCAATACTTCGGCTTATTTTGAAGATACGAAAGACGTTTTCAGTTTTGTGAGATCTCCTACCGGCGAATTAGTAAATGGAATTCCTGTTATTTTAAGTAAACCTATTAACTTAGGTCAGGAGCAAAAATTTGGTTTTGAATTTACTTTCAATTACACACCTTTCAAATGGTGGAAAGTAAACAGTAACTTCAACTTTTACAATGTAAAAACAACGGGAGAAAACAGCTATGTAGATGTTGTAACCGGAGAAACAGTAGTACAAAACCTTGACAACCAAGCAAATTCATGGTTTGCAAGAATTAATTCTAAAGTTACTTTGCCGTACAAAATCGATTGGCAATTAACAGGAATGTACAATGGAGAGCAAAAAACTGCACAAGGTAAAAACTTAGGTCAGTTGGGTATAAATACTGCTTTTAGTAAAGATGTATTAAAAGACAAAGCTACAATTGCTTTCAATATTAGTGATATTTTCAACTCAAGAATCATGAAATCATATACTTATCTTGAAAATCAAACATCATACAGCGAAATGCAATTCCGTAAACGTCAATTCAACTTATCGTTTACCTATCGTTTTAACAAAGCTAAAAACGAAAGAGATAAAAATGCAGCACCTAAAAATGATGGCGGCGGCGAAGGCGGCGGAGAATTTCCGGGATAGTATATAAAATTCCAAAAAAAAATAAATTCCAAATTCCAATTTTCTAAACTTAATTATTAAGTCTCGCAAATTGGAATTTGGAATTTTTTAATTGCTATTTTGATTTTCTTATTGGAATTTGGAATTTAAAAAAAATTGGAATTTATTTATTTTTTTAGCATAAAAAAAGGACTCGTAAAACGGGTCCTTTTTTATTGAAATCAATTTAAAATTAAATCGATTGTTCTTGTCTTTTCTTTGCTCTTTTCTCTTTGAACATTTCCCAGCTAGCACCCGTAACCCAATAAGATACGAAACCAACTAAGAAAAACATCAACCAAAACCCTATAGTTAGTATGGTCAAGAAAAGTAAAAAACCTAAGTACTGTGAAAATTCAAACATGTTTTCCGGAATTTTTGAATGTAATGACAAATGTAAGTTTTATATTTTTCCTTAGCAATAAAATCCAAATCAATTTTCGTAAAATCACAATTATCCGTATATTTAAACTCATTTTAAATAAGGATTTTTTCATATAAACTTTTAACTATCTAAATAAGAAGAATATGAGTGTTTTCAGGAGCTGTTTCCTGCTGTCCACTCTATCTTTTGTGGCGAACCCCGCCACAAAAGGATGCCGTTCCCATCAGGGCTAGGGCAATCGTTTTCAAAAGAAATTTAAACATGAAAATAAAAAATCCGTTTTAATCAGCGTTTTTACGAAGTAAATCAGCGTCATCCGCGTTCAATACACAACAACAAACAATAACCATACATTACAACAAAATGAAATACAGAATAGAAAAAGACACCATGGGCGAAGTTCAGGTCCCAGCCGATAAATATTGGGGTGCACAAACAGAACGTTCCAGAAATAATTTCAAAATTGGTCCATCGGCATCTATGCCACAAGAAATTATAGAAGGTTTTGCTTATCTAAAAAAAGCGGCCGCTTATGCCAATCATGATTTAGGTGTTTTACCAATCGAAAAACGTGATGCAATTGCTGCTGTTTGCGATGAAATTTTAGAAGGAAAATTAGATGATCAGTTTCCACTTGTAATTTGGCAGACCGGTTCAGGTACGCAAAGTAATATGAACGTAAATGAAGTTATTGCAAACCGTGCTCAGGTACTTAAAGGCTTTGAAATTGGCGAAGGCGAACAATTTATAAAAGCAAACGATGATGTTAATAAATCGCAGTCATCCAACGATACTTTCCCAACCGGAATGCATATCGCTGCTTACAAAATGATTGTAGAAACTACAATTCCCGGGGTCGAAAAATTACACGCTACTTTATCCGCGAAAGCGAAAGAATTTAAGGATGTTGTAAAGATTGGACGTACGCATCTTATGGACGCAACACCGTTAACATTGGGTCAGGAGATTTCAGGATATGCTGCTCAATTGGCATTCGGATTAAAAGCTTTAAAAAATACTTTAGCCCATTTATCTGAAATTGCTTTAGGCGGAACCGCCGTTGGAACCGGACTTAATACTCCAAAAGGTTACGACGTAAAAGTGGCCGAATATATTGCACAATTTACCAATCACCCTTTTGTAACTGCAGAGAATAAATTTGAAGCATTGGCTGCCCACGATGCCATTGTTGAAACGCATGGTGCGTTAAAACAATTGGCCGTTTCTTTAAACAAAATTGCTAATGATGTTAGAATGCTGGCTTCTGGCCCACGTTCCGGAATTGGCGAAATTCATATTCCAGAAAACGAACCAGGATCTTCTATCATGCCCGGAAAAGTGAATCCAACACAATGTGAAGCTTTAACTATGGTTTGTGCTCAGGTTATTGGAAATGATATGGCAATTGCTGTTGGCGGAATGCAGGGACATTATGAACTGAATGTTTTTAAACCCGTTATGGCTGCTAATTTCCTTCAATCTGCCAGATTATTAGGAGACGCTTGTATTTCATTCGACGAACATTGCGCTCAGGGAATTGAACCTAACTATAAACGCATCAAAGAATTAGTCGATAATTCATTAATGCTCGTTACGGCTTTAAATACTAAAATTGGTTATTATAAAGCGGCAGAAATCGCTCAAACCGCACACAAAAACGGAACTACTCTAAAAGACGAAGCCGTTCGTTTGGGTTATGTAACTCCAGACGATTTTGACGCCTGGGTGAAACCGGAGGAGATGGTTTAGATTTTTTATTTAAAAAAGTTTCAAGTTTCAGGTTTCACGTTCTGGATCGCAGAACTAACTACAAACTATTTGAATAACAAAAAGCGGTATAAAACTTTAAAAGTTTTATACCGCTTTTTAACTTGAAACCTGAAACTTGAAACTTTTTTTACTTCCCGTCAACGTAGTCTTGTAAATACGCAAATCTTGGTGTTAACTTACCTTTTTCGGTGATTTTGGCACGTTTAAGAATTCCGTCTTTGTCTCCGTTGAAAAAGGCAGGAATAACGTGTTCCATAAATTGTTCACCAAAACCTTCGCTCGCATCTTTTGGAATTTCACATGGCAAATTATCAACAGCCATAACTACAACAGCGGCAGGATGAAAAACATCAACTTCTTTATTTTCTAAAGGAAAATAACCATATATAGGTTCTTCAATGGTCGAAGAACGCAGCGTACTGGCAATTGGTCCGTTTACGTCACAAGAAATATCTGCCACTACTTTTACTTTACAATCGCTGGCATTGAGCATTTCTTTGGTTAAAATCATCGGAGCGCCACTTGCGTGAAAATGACCCGCAAAATAAATATCTGAAACTTTAGTGAATTTTTCAAAATCAGAAACATAAGCTTCAGGATGCTCTACAAAATCATTAAAATCAAGAGCTTGACCGTCAATTCGTTTGTTATATTCTAAAACATCCAACTGCACATATACCGCTTGTGTATAATTTTTCGTCAGATAATTTTCGATTGTAATTTCTTTTACCTTAATCGCATCCAGAATTTCTTTTACCCCAGAACCTACTTTCCCCGTTCCTGTAACTACAAATTTTAAAGGCGGTAATGTAATGCGTTTTAAATGCATAATTAGCGCCTCTTTTCCGGCAAGAGTTTCAGCTTTTGGAAGTTTAAACAATTCAAATTTTATTCCAAAAGCACGAATTCCGTTATAAACACCAACCATTCCGGCATACTTTCCAAAACCTATTAAACGGCGATTATGCTCATCAACTATAGTTTCATGATCATACAAATCGATGTTTTTTTCTAAAATTGCTTTTAGTAGTTTCTGATTATAAGGTTGTTTCTTAATTGTGTGCGAAAAAAAGAAGTATGCTTTATTTGGAATTAAATTTTCAACCGGGACTTCTTTGACACCAAATAAAACATCACAATTTGATACATCATCTGTAATAGTAATCCCTAAACTTTTATACTGAATGTCGGAAAAAATTCTAATATCTGAGCTTTCTACCTCAACTGTAGCGTTGTGATAAAGCTGTTTTAATTTTGCAAGTTCACCCGGAGCAAATACGACACGTCTGTCTGGTGGGTTTTTTCTTTCTTTTATAATTCCAAATTTCATTTATATAAGATTAAGATAAGTATTAATATAACTTTTTAGATTCAATTTGTTTCAAATATAACAAAATAAGTTAAAATTTTGTTGATTTTTTCTGATTTCAAACATTTTTATAACGCTAACCGCTGATGCACAATCGACTAACAAAAAAAGAAGTTAAGATAATGTTAAAAAAAGTTTGGCCAGAGGATGAAAAAAACAAAACATAATTATTGAATTCTATATATTTGTTTTAAAGAATGATGAAAATGAGCCTCCTTAAAAAAACAAATATACCACAAATACTTTTCCTAATTTTAGTTTTTACTTCATGCGGAAAAGAAAAAGCCACGACACAAAAACCAACTGTCACAGTAGAAGATACATTACCTAAAATGAAACCGGCCGGTCCTGAAAAAAGACTTCCGGCAAATTACGTAAACTCAGTTACAGGAAGAATAAATCATTTTTACAATAAAAACTGGCCTAATAATAGCATGAACGGAAGTTTTTTGGTAGCTAGAAATGGTCATATTATTTTTGAAAGATATAATGGATTTGCCAATAAAAACGAAGGGACAAAAATTACAGCAGAAACATCTGTACAGATTGCTTCTGTAAGTAAAGTATTGACTGCTACGGCTGTTCTAAAACTTGTAAATGCAGGTAAAATTGATTTGGACCAAAAAGTAAATACAATTTTAAAAACATTTCCCTACGAAAATTGTACTATTCGAATGTTACTGTCTCATAGAACCGGAATGCGAAACTATGCGTATTTTACAGATCATGATAAATCAGTTTGGGACAGACATAATCAATTAACTAATCAGGATATTCTTGATATCTTGGCAACTAAAAACATTGGTCTGGAAGCACCAACGGGAACTCGTTTTAGCTATTGCAATACTAATTATGCCATGCTGGCTCTTATTATTGAAAAAGTTACAGGTTTAAAATATAAAGAAGCAATGTCTGAAATGATTTTTAAACCATTGGGAATGACACATACTTATGTTTTTGATGATGACAAGGATCGAAAAAACATTGTACCTTCTTATAAAGGGAATGGCGTAGAAATTGGTTTTGATTATCTGGATAATGTATATGGAGATAAAAATATATTTTCTACTGTAAGAGATCTTTTAAAATTTGACAGAGCAAGAAATGCACCTGGTTTTTTAAAACCTGAATTACTAAAAGAAGTTTATACAGGTTACAGCAATGAACGCAAAGGAACAAAAAATTACGGTCTTGGCATCCGAATGATCAATTGGGATTCGGGGCAAAATTATTACTTCCATAATGGCTGGTGGCACGGAAATACCTCATCTTATGTTCCGTTGATGAAAGAAAATGTAACCATTATTGCGCTTTCAAACAAAATGACAAGAAAGACGTATGCAGTTCGTAAACTGGCTCCAATTTTTGGCGATTATCCGTTTGTTTTTAAAGATGAAGAATAATTAAATTTTAAGTGAAATTTATTATTTATCTAACGTCAAAAAGTATAAATTTGCAAACTCATTTTTGGGGTCGACTGGTTTTGACAGCAAGTCGAATTGGAAAGTAAGCACGTCGAGCATTGAGACCTTGCTCGTAAATATAAGATCTTACACTTTTACACGGCGAAAATAACTACGCTTTAGCTGCATAATCTGAATTATAGTAAGATTAGCCACGTCCCTATCAGATAGGGAAGCTGGATTCTCCTTGAAAGCCTTGGTTTGTGGCGGTCAGTACAGGGGAACCGTAAAAATAAACCTAGATTTCCATGAGCTTCGGGTGGATATCGAAATTAAGAAGATAAGTGTTGAGTGGTTGTTCCTGACCTAGCTTAACATCGAAAATCCAATCAGGAAATAAACGTGTAGAAAGCTCTTTAGTTGCTTGTTTGGACCCGGGTTCGATTCCCGGCGACTCCACAAAAAAGCCTGTAAACTCACTATTTACAGGCTTTTTGTTTTTTAGTTGATAATTTAGCTGATATTTTTATTGTTGATAACTACTTTTTAACTGGAGTCAAATACACAATATTGTATAACAAAGTTATTCAAACAAATTTGCAAATAGCCTTTATGCATTTTTAATGTTGTAAACTAGTTAATAATTAATTTGAATCAGATGTAATATGGCTGTTTTTTAATATTAATTTTATTATAAATAAAAAATAAAAATGGAAAGAAATGTAAATACTAAAAATCCTTTTCTAATTTTAGACAATTCAATTTTAAATGAAATTAATAGAATAGACGAGTCTCAAATAATTACAAAGGATATTAAAATCTATTCAAAGGCTTTATCAACTAAATATCAAATTATACCTGTTGCGCTAGACAATGATAAATCCAAAATAACGTCCGAGATAATTTCTCGCAGTATACCTAGATCACGTATACCTGGCGGGGCAAGTTATGACTCAAGAGGAAATTCTATAGTTGTCGAACTTGCAAAATATACAATTCCTTACTCAGGAGAGGATAAATATTATGAGGTTAGGCTAAATAAGCCAAATATTTATGATTTTGAGTTTAGGAAAGGAACCATAATTGTTGAGTTGACATCCTTTAATATTCTAACCAACAATGATGGAAATAAAAAGGAAATCGCTAAGATATTTCTTGAGTTTTTTGATAACCTTGAGAAATTAGTAGAAGAAATTAGACTTATTATTGAAAAATATAATGAAAATCTAGAAAATAGATTAGAAGAATATCTCCAAAGATATGTTTCTGGTATTTTGACCAAAAGAAAAAATGATAGTGATATTAATCCGTTCGCTTCGGAAGAATAGATATAATTTTACAATATCGTGAATAAACTAAATTTTTACACAAAAAAACCTGTAAACTCAATGTTTACAAACTTTTTGTTTTTAAATAAGTTTTAAAGTTTAGCAATATTGCATACTTATGTTCTAAAAATATCACGAAACTGATATAACCAATCTTTCTGCTAATCTTAAATCTTCGGTAATAATCTCTGCGGTTCCTGACATTTCCTGCTGAAACGGAATGGCTTTATGATATGAGGTTTCAAGCTTTTTTTGGCAAAACTACATCATCCACAATTATTTTTTCATTCTATTTTCTAAATTAGAATATGATTCTAATAGATTAAGGCTGAAATAAATCAGCCTTAATCATCAAATATTGCATTTTAGCAGATTAGCATCTACCAACGAAATCTGAAACTGATCCAGATTGACCGTTGTAAGATCCGTTACAATAACAAGAAAATGACCCCCCGGAAATTATTCTCATTTCGTCTCTGTTCAATGCATTTTTAACGTCTTTTAGACTTATTTTTTTCATCTAAGGTTTTTTTGATGATTAATAAATAGTTAAAAACTATCTCAAATCTCAGAAATTAAATCCAAAATGCACATTGCTTTCGTTAATTTTAAATAACTCTTACCAAACTTATAAAGAAGAAATGGAATGCTGACATATCGCAAACAACCTTTAACAAAGAAGGTTATTTATAAGTAAAATATGTTAAAATCATGAAGTGCACTTTAAATAAACCCCTGCTTTATTGCTTCTTTCACTAAACCAGAATCATCAGTTACGTCAAAGACTTTTTTCATGCGGAGAATACGTTTTTGAATAGCGCTTGTTGTCAAACAAATAACACCATCAAGTTCTTTTATTTTAAAGCCTTTGGATAAATAAAATATAATCTGACGGTTGTAATCTTCAACCATCAATTCTTTTTTCCAAATTTCATTGATGCATTTTTTTGCGGTCGGGCTTTGATATTGTTTGCCTTGCATTACGTCTGAAACTGCCTCCTGCAATTTCTCTGGAGTGATATCATTTTTTATAATTAAACCTTCCGGGCGGACTTTTTTTGCAATATCATAAACGATAATTATCTCGGTATGTGCCGTAATCATAATAGTTTTGCAGTTTGGCATAACTTCTTTAATGTACAAAACTAAATTACTGCCCGAAAAAATAGATTTTTCCTCATAAGCAGGTAATCCTTTATCAACTATGGCGATGTCAAAAGATTGTTTTGCAGCGATATTTTTGGTAATGGAAAAATAAGCTTCTTCACAATTATGAGCTTTTGTGAAATGTGGTTTATTTGAGGCAAAAGAATCCCCTGAAAGTGCATTAATATAGCCCTCTACAGTCATCGGATGATCATCTACTACAAGTATATTCATTAATTAAAATTTAACTTTAACAAAATAGGCAGTTTTTCTGCAACAGTGAAAATTTAAACTTTTCTAGATTGCGCTTTCTTATTATTAGTATAATTTATGCGGTTTTCCTTTCTTATTATTGATGACAATGCCTCCAATGCTAAAAAAACCTTAGAACTTTTCGAGAATTTTCCTAATTATTTTTGTGCCGGTGTAGCCAAAGATAATCAAATGGCAATAAACCAAATCATAAAACTAAAACCACAATTGGTAATTGTACAGATTCCTGCAAAAGCTGAAGACCGAACTGTACTTTTTAAAACCATTACAGAATTATTTCAATATGTAGAATCCCTACCTTATTTTGTTGCTTTGGCAGAATCATCAAATTACGCGTTTGAAGCAATACAATCCGGATTTTCTGATTATATCGTAGAGTCATTACAGTTGCATGACTTAGGAAAATTGTTGTTTAAATTTGAAAAGAAAACCCCTGTACACCTTGCAACAAGTATTTGCATTAAATCTTATAGTGATTATCATTTTGTGGCGCTGCAAAATGTAACTTATTTAAAAGCAGACAATAACACAACTGATATTCAAATGGATAACGGAAAAACGGTTAATGCATATAAAACTTTAAAACATTTTGAAAGTACATTGCCCTTTTACTTTCTACGAATTCATAAAAGCTATATCGTAAACATAAATCATGTTTCCAGAATACATTTCAGCAAATCAAAATGCTACCTAAATTACAACGAAATACTCCCTTTTTCACTTACTTACAAAGATAATGTCGATTCTATTATCAGAAAGATAAACATTTAAAGATACCGATTTCATCTGTCTAAAAACGAATAAAATAGTCCTTTTATTTTAAATGATCCCTTTCACCACTTCGATTATGCCTTAAACTATTGTAATCAACAGGGTCACTATAAGCAAGGCAAAAACTAAATATCAAACCTCTTTTTTCCTGTTTATTTGCCATTATAATCAACCAAAATAATTATTGAAAGTGGGGAAAATGTTGCTTTTAAGTAATGTCATTTTCAATAATTAGAATTGTCACTTCCCGGCTTTTCAAAAAGGTAATTCCGAAAGGAAGACTGCCCCAGATATTATTTACTAATTATTTAATTCATTACTTTTTATGAAAAAGCTATTATTTGCTATTGGCTCTATTGCGGCTATGATTGTCATTTCTTCTTGCTCTACTGACAATTTGGAAGAGGGGAAAACAGAAAATTTAATAAACAAGAACCAAATTTTGCCATCGGTAACTACTGACAGTTTAAATAGTACAACTCCTCAAAATCTACTTGAGATATCTGATAAAGATAAAAATCAAGGGTAATATTTTTATAATAACCAGATAATGTTTCTAATTATCTGGTTATTAATATCTATTTTTGGGTAAACTTTTTCCGAAGACATTGAAGATAAAATCTAAAATATTCTTGTTGTTGTTGTTTTTAATTATAGCATGCCACAAAAAAAATCATTCCAGCAAATTTAAAAAAGCAGTAATTGAAGCTTTAAAAAATACTGATTCAGAAACATTTAAAAATGATAGTAAAGAAAAAATAGTAGATACTATTTATAATTATTTATCAAAATATGAAAATGATTCTGTTACCAGAAATTTGTATTTTAAAGTTGCCAGCAAGTATTACAATATTGGCCAATATGAAAAATTTCTAACTGCTGTTAAAAAAGTTTACAATCTTGGACTAAAACAGGATGATACTACTCATATTGCAAAAGCACTCTATTTTTTTGGTGATTATTATGAACAGAAATCGCAATTAGACAGTGCTTTTAGTTATTATTCGCAGTCTGAAAGACTTTACAAAATAAAAAATGATACGTTAAATTCAGGAAGAACACAATTATACAAAGCCGGAATTTTATTTGATGCCGGAATTTTTTCTGAAAGTGAAATTGAAGCTATCAGCGCTTTAAGGCTTCTTTCGAAAACTACCAATACACGATTAATCTATGAATCTTATGTTTTGTTGGCTATTTCATTGAATGAAGTTAATGACTGCTCTAATTCATTAAGGTATTTCAACCTCGCTTTAAAGCAATTAAATCAGCTTGAAAAAGAAAATTATCCAAAGGAAAAAATTATTAAATCGAGAATTTCCTGCTGCAATAATATGGGTCGGATTTATGAAAAACTAAATAATCATAAAAAAGCAATACAATTATATAATACTGCTTTACAAATCAAGGATTTAAAACAAAATTATCCAAAATCGTATGCAATGTTGCTGGATAATCTTGGGCATTCTCAAATGAAAACAGGAAATTATACGAATGTATATCAACTGTTGAGCGAATCGTTGAGAGTAAGCGATAGTCTTGACATAAAACCCATTATGATATCTAATAAAATTAATATTGGGCAATATTTTCTATTTAAAAAAGATACTGTAAAAGCATTAAATTATATTAAGGAAGGATTTGAATTATCCCAAAAAATAAAATCTAATGAATTAACTATTCAATCTTTAAAATTGTTGATGGAGAATGACTTCAAAAACAAGACCTTTTATACAAATCAGTATTTAAAAATTGATGACAGCCTGCAAAAAGTAGAAAGAATAACAAAAAATCAATTTGCAAGAATTGCTTTTGAAACAGATCAGGTTGAAGAAAAAAATGAAATTTTATCTAAAAGAAACAGTTATATTATTATTGGCTTTGGCATTGTAATTCTTTTTTCATTTGTGTTTTTTATAATATATCGCTTGAAATCAAAAAATAAAGAACTGTTTTATATTAAAGAACAACAGGAAGCAAATGAAAAGATATACCAGTTGATGTTACAGCAGCAATCTGAAACAGAATTGGCCCGCAATGAGGAACGAAATCGTATTGCAATGGAATTACATGATGGCATTGTGAATAGTGTTTTTACTACCCGATTCAATCTTATTCAACTAGATTCGATTCAAACAGATAAAAAAGAGTTATTGGTTAAGGAACTTGAAAAAACAGAGAATGAAATAAGGCGAGTTTCGCATAATTTAACGCAAAACCTGCTTTTTGAAGATAAGAGTTTTCCTGAAATAGTGACAAACCTTGTTGAATCTCAAAAAAATCAGTTTAACACAAAGTTTGATGTATCGGTAGATAAATATATTGATTGGTTTTCTGTATCAAGTATAAACAAAATACATATTTATCGCATTATTCAGGAGGCATTGCAAAACATCAATAAATATTCGAATGCCGAAAGATGTTATATAATGCTATTAAAAACCGGAGATAAAATTACGATTCGGATTTGGGATAATGGAAATGGATTTAATATTGAAAAAGTAAAATATGGTATTGGATTAAAAAATATTGAGGACAGAACCACTGCATTAGAAGGAAAATTAAAAATAATATCTGATATAGGAAAAGGAACTACTATAGAAGTCGTTTTTTAAGATAAAAACAAAAAGAGGAGATATGAATCTCCTCTTTTTTTGATGTTTAACAACTTTTATTTTGCTAAATCAAACCTGTCTAAATTCATCACTTTGTTCCATATTCCAACAAAGTCATTTACAAATTTTGCTTGTGCATCAGCACTTGCATATACTTCTGCTATTGCTCTTAATTCTGAATTAGATCCAAAAACAAGATCTGCACGAGTTCCAATCCATTTTGGCTGACCTGTATTACGATCGTTTCCGGCATAAAGTTCTTTATCATTTGATACTGCTTTCCATTGGGTATTCATATCAAGCAAGTTTATAAAGAAATCATTAGTTAACTGACCCGGACGATGTGTAAAAACTCCATTCTTACTTCCATCTGTATTAATATCCAACACACGTAATCCTCCTAAAAGTACAGTCAATTCTGGTGGAGTAAGTGTTAATAAATTTGCTTTATCAATAAGAAGCTCTTCTGTAGAAACTGTTGATCTTGTTTTTCTGTAATTTCTAAAACCGTCTGCTTTAGGTTCTAAATATCCAAATGATTCAACATCTGTTTGTTCCTGAGATGCATCCATACGACCTGGTGTAAAAGGCACTCTAACTGTATTTCCTGTTGCTTTTTCTACACCGGCGCAACCTGCCAAAACGATTAAATCGGCTAGTGAAACTTTTTTGTTTACTTGCGCTGCATCAAATTCTGCTTTAATAACTTCAAGTTTGTCCAAAACCTGTTTAAGTTGTGCAGGATTATTTACTTGCCAGTCTTTTTGCGGAGCCAGTCTTATACGCCCACCGTTTGCACCTCCACGTTTATCTGAACCTCTAAATGTAGAAGCCGAAGCCCATGCCGTTGCTATTAATTGAGAGGTACTCAATCCTGCATTTAGTATTTTATCTTTTAATTGAGCTACATCATTTTCATCTACTAATGTATGGTTTACTTCCGGAATAGGATCTTGCCATAACAATTCTTCCTGCGGAACTTCTGGTCCTAAATAACGCTCGCGAGGTCCCATATCTCTGTGTGTTAGCTTAAACCATGCACGGGCAAAAGCGTCTGCAAACTCATCAGGATTTTCAAGAAAACGACGTGATATTTTTTCATAAGTAGGATCTAATCTTAATGATAAATCTGTAGTAAGCATTGTTGGCAAATGTTTTTTACTACTGTCAAAAGCATCCGGAATAATCGCTTCGGCATTTTTTGCTACCCATTGGTGCGCTCCGGCAGGGCTTTTAGAAAGCTCCCATTCAAAACCAAATAAATTTTCGAAGAAATTATTACTCCATTGCGTTGGCGTTTTTGTCCATGTAACTTCTAATCCGCTTGTAATTGCATCTGCACCTTTTCCTGAACCAAAACTATTTTGCCAGCCAAATCCTTGTAATTCAAGTCCTGATGCTTCTGGCTCTTTACCTACGTGATCAGAAGAAGCTGCACCGTGGGTTTTTCCAAATGTATGTCCTCCGGCAATTAATGCTACCGTTTCTTCATCATCCATCGCCATACGACTAAAAGTGTCTCTAATATCTTTAGCTGCAGCAATTGGATCAGGATTTCCGTCAGGACCTTCTGGGTTTACATATATAAGTCCCATTTGAACAGCAGCAAGAGGATTTTCTAAATTTCTGGAGTGAACATGACCATCTGCATCATCATCAGAAGATACAACACCATGCTCCTTTGGTACTCCTTCAGAACCATCACTATAACGCTCATCACCGCCTAGCCACGTAGTTTCTGAACCCCAATAAACAGCTTCATCCGGTTCCCATACATCAGCGCGTCCTCCCGCAAAACCGAAAGTTTTAAAGCCCATAGATTCTAAAGCTACATTTCCGGTTAATATCATTAAATCTGCCCATGAAATTTTTTGTCCGTATTTCTGTTTAATAGGCCATAAAAGTCTTCTTGCTTTATCAAGACTTACGTTATCCGGCCAACTATTTAGAGGAGCAAAACGTTGTTGCCCTGCACCTGCACCACCGCGACCATCCTGTACTCGATATGTTCCTGCGCTATGCCATGCCATTCGAATGAATAAACCTCCGTAATGACCAAAGTCTGCCGGCCACCAATCTTGTGAATCTGTCATAAGTGCGTGCAAATCTTTTTTTACTGCTTCAAGATCAAGACTTTTAAATGCTTCTGTATAATTGAAGTCTTTATTCATAGGATCTGAAAGTGGCGAATGCTGTCGCAGGATACTTACCTTTAACTGATTGGGCCACCAGTCACGGTTTTTTGTGCCTGTTGCAGCTGCATTATCCATACTGCCATTGTGAAAAGGGCACTTGCTGATGTCATTTGATTGATTTTCCATGATTTACAAATTTTATTTTTTTGTTTTTTGTATTATTTTCGATACTACTAATTTACAAACAAAATAAAAAGGATGTATGCGTTATGAATATTATATCAATCTACTTTAATAGATAAAATCTATTGTTTTGATTTTAATTAGTTTGTTATTTAAGATTTTTACCTATAAATGAACTATATAAAAAAACCTGTAAATAAAAATTCACATGTTTCTCTTTAAACAATTAACTATTAAAAAAATAAAATCAATCCGGATTTGCCAGTATCTTATACAACTCGGCATTTGAAATATAAAACTGGTTTTCAATACCAATTTGGGATAGTTTTGCACTTACCAGATTATTCTCTCTCGAATTGATCAGGAAAATGGAACTTTCGCCAAATGAAAACAATTTCTCTTCAGAGTTTAGCATTGTCAAATAATCTTTTACCAGACTGTCAATAACTTCTTTTTGCTTTTTTAAAGATGTAATTTCAGTTTGCTGTGCTTTTATTTTGTTTTTAAGTTCTAGTCTTTGCTGATCAATATCAAACTTTAGATCCTGTATTTTTAATTTAGCCAGTTTTAAGCTTCCGCGTTCTTTTCTCAAAAAAATCGGAATGCTGAAATCGATATTAAATTTGTAATCATCGGCATTAAAAGAATCAAAATAAACGGGTTCTGAAATATAATTGTAACCAACATTGACCTTTGGCAAAAGCGAATTTGCTTTCAATTTTCTGTTGATTTCCAATATGGATAATTTAGTCTCTAAAGCTTGTATTTTAGGATGTGATTCCAATGTTTCAACATTTACCATCATTGCATCTGTTTTTAGCGTTTCTTCAACAGTTTCAATTAAGTTTTGTTCCGGTTTTACATGATCTTCCAATTCTACCGGAACATTTTCAATCCATAAATAATTTGAAAGATTAAGTCTGGCTTTTGCCAATTTCAAGTTTCCGTTTTCAACATTCAATTGCCTGTTTCGTACAGTAATTTTAGCTTCGACACTATCAATTGCGGGAGAATCACCAAGTTCGATCAGTTTTTTTACGCCTTCAAAACGGGTACTTGCAAAGCCCAGATAATTTTTATAAAGCTCGGCTTCGTTAAAGCTTTTCCTCCATTCAAAATAAGCCTCACTTGCTTTGTATAAAACAGCTATCGCTTTTAATTTTCGTTCGGCATCGCTTAATTTTATCTGTAGTTTACCTTCTCTTACATCGGCCATACGCTGGTTGATGAACATTCCCTGCCCTAGAGCCACACTAATTCCAAGAGAAGTTAATCCGGCATCCGGTGTACGATTTTGCGGATTGTAATATTGCCCGTCTGTATCATCAAATCCGGCTTTAACTTCAATTCCGTACCAAGTTGGAATTTTGAAACTGCTGTTTAACAGCGAATAATATTCTGTTCCTTTAAATTCTTTCTTATTGTAATCTACTTCAATCTTTGGATCAAAACCACCACGCGCCACCATAAGTTTTGCCTGTGCATTACTTACTTCAAGATTGGCTTGTTTTACCAGCGGGTGGTATTTTTTTACGTATCCTAAAAATTCGCTGTAGCTTAGTTCTTCTTTGTTAAAATCCTGACTGTATGAATGAAAACCAAGGAAAAACAAAAAAGAAAACACAACGTATCTTATTTTATTTTTTCTCTTTTCCATTTGCTGCTTTTTCATCTGACTTATAATAATTTGGCGGAAAACCATTTAGGTTACGCCATATTTCATACCATACAGAAACTGTTTCTAATAAGGCGATACTTTGTGCCCCGGCACCAATACTCAATTCTTTTGGCCATTTTTGATCTTTACCATCCGGCGAAATAAGCACTCTGTATTTTCCGTTGGCACTTATAAAGTTTTCAATCGCTACAATTCTTCCGCCAAAAGTTCCATAAGACAATCCAGGCCAGCCCGAAAATACAATTCTTGGCCATCCATCAAACCAAACTCTAACTTTTGCACCACGATGCACCAACGGAAGATCGATAGGATCTACATAAGTTTCTACCGCAATATCATAGCTTGACGGCATAATACTTACAACCGGAGTTCCCTCTTTAATTGTTTCCCCAAGACCGGCCAATAATGCACGATTTACATAACCGCTTTGAGGAGCCGTAATATAATACATGCCGTTTCTTAAACTATAGTTTACATATTGATTTTGCAGTTTATTGACCTGAGCTTTAGTATCATATTGCGTACTTAAAGCAGTAAACTTATCGCTTTTTGATTTTGAAATTTTTTCAGCATATTCGGCTGTAATTCTATTTATTTCGACTTTTGCATTGATCAGTTCGTTTTTACTGCTCAAAAGTTTGTTTTGCTGTGTAATAATATACGCTTCAGATTCCTGCAGTTTCAATCTTTTTTGTTCGACATCAGTAAGCGGTTTTAAACCTTCTTTGTTAAGTGCTGTTGAACGATTAAATTGAGTAGTAGCGATTCTTAATTGCGTTTTTACAGCCTCAAGATCCATACTGTCGCTTTTAATTTTTAAGTGTGCCTGTTTTATTTTATTCTGAGCCTGTTGTAGTTTTAATTCTCTTTCTGTATTAAGCGACTGTGCCTGAACATCAAGTGAGTTTACTTTATCTCCATATGATTCTACTGCCATTTTTTTGGCATCAACCTGATCTTTTGTATTTCCAACCAAGTTCGGATCTAAATAATCTTCTTTTGTTTCAGAAATAAACAAAATCGTATCTCCTTTTTTTACATAATCACCTTCCTGAACGTACCATTTTTCGATTCTTCCGGCAATGGCATTATGTACAGTCTGAGGTCTTTGATCCGGTTTTAAAGTTGTAACAGAACCACTCCCTGAAATGTTCTGAGTCCAAGGTAGAAAAAGACAGGCAACAGCAAATAGTAAAAAACCAACTATTACTCTGTTTAAAATTTTATAATGTGGCCTGCGGGCAACGCTGGTAATAGAAGCGTATTGTCCCGGAGTTATAAGTATATTATTATCTTTAGATATATTGAGCATGATTAAAGCTTTATGTCGTTAATAATTTTTCCGTCATCAATCGTGATCATACGGTCGCATTTGTCCATCCAAATATCATTTTTAGAAGTCACAATTACCGTCCAGTTATTTTCTTCAGAAAGTAAAAAATCAATGATTTTACCCGAAGTCAATTCGTCCATTTTATCAACAGGATCTTCGAGAAACAATATATTTGGTTTATGAACAATGCTTCGTGCCAACAATATTTTTTGAATATCGGACGCCGAAAGTTCTCCCCCACCCGGATGAATCTGATTTTCGAGTCCGTTTGGAAAAGTTTTGATATACGGAGTAAGGCAAACGTTATCTAAAGCCCATTTTAAATCATCATTATTAATGGTTTTATTTCCAAAAAGAATATTTTCTCTAATGGTTCCGGCAAAAAGCGTATCACCCTGCAGGAAAGTTCCGGCCTGCGCTCTGTATGCATCTTCGTCAAGACGGTTCATGTAATTATCTGTCACATACATAGCACCGCTTTCTGGTTCAAGTAAACCGGAAAGCAAACGTAATAAGGTACTTTTTCCGGCTCCGTTTGTTCCTCGTAATACTATTTTTTCGCCCTGAGCGATTTTCAGATTAATATTTTTGAGTGATTTTTTATTATAACCCGGATAATTATAGGCAATACTTTCGGTTTCGATTGTAATTCCGGTTTCGGTTACTGTTGCTGTTTTCGGAATACAGGATATTTCCATATCTGTTACCTGACCAATTTTCTCTACAGAAGTCAGCACATCATAAAAAGATTCCAGACCGAAGATTATTTTTTCTACAGAATTGATTAGCAACACAATAACAATTTCAGCAGCTACAAACTGCCCAATGTTCATTTGATGGTGAATTACCAGAAAACCACCAATCGACAACAGGGCAGCCGTAACTATTACTTTAAAAATAGTAAGCTGAATGTATTGTTTTTTCATTACCTGAAAATGCTTTTCGCGGTAATTGACGTATTGACTTACGTAACTGTCATTTCTTTCGAGAGCATATTCGAAACTTCCTTTTTTGCGGAAGCTTTCACGGTTGCGCGCAATTTCCTGAAGCCAGGCCGCGACTTTGTATTTAAACTTCGATTCGTTAAGACTGGTTTCAAGACCGTCTCTGTATGAAAATTTAAAAATGATATATAAAATGGCAATAAAGAAAAGCCCAATTACGGTAAAGAAAGAATGGTATAAAACCAATAATATAATCCCAAGACCTACCTGCAAAAAAGCGGTACAAAAGTCTAATAAAAGTTTTGCGGTTCCTTTTTGTACCATTAAAGTATCAAAAAAGCGGTTTGCTTTTTCGGGTGCATATTCAGAATACATTTCCTTAAATTTGATTAAAGGCATTCTGTAAGCAAATTCAAATGAGGATCGCACAAAAATTCGCTGTTGCAAATTCTCCACAATTCGAAGCTGCAAAATAATGAGAACTCCGCCAAAGCCAACTCCGATAGTAACCAGAAACACAAGTACAATCCAGGAAACACTAAGCTGGCCGCTTTGTATAAAATTTATAATAGCCTGAATTCCCAACGGCAGCGAAAGGTTGACCAAACCGGCAAAAGCAGCGTAAAAAATAATTTGATATACGTCGCGTTTATCTAGTTTGAGTAAATTAATAAAACGTTTAAATGGTGTCATGAATTTATATATAAATACAAGATTAATAGATAGATAATATATACGGCAAATGCCATAAAAAGGGTTTTAGAATTGCTTCTAACCTTAAAAAAGAGAGTATTTATACTGTGAATTGAGGAGGAGGCAAATGAATTTTGCCATGAAAACCGAAAGTAAAAATCGGGTTATTAATATAATTTTTTCCTTTGGCCCCTGTTTTAATATATAAATCAGGCAATGAAGCACTTAAAGGAATTAAATAATCTAATGAAGGAATACCTTTTGCAACTTTAGCAGTCTTTGCATCTTTAGATTCAAAATCATTTTTTTCTTCGGTAATACCGTCACATTTAAAAATCTTTTTTAGAAAATTACAGGTCATTCCTTTAATAGAATCCTGTTCTGTATTTTCTTTAATGATTTGGCTCAGACTATTAGACATGTTCATACTGCTCATTAAAAAGTACCCAATTAGCAACACCTGAAGGCATTTGCATAAAAGACTATTTTTAATTTTGTTCAGCATTCTATCGTTTCTAAATTTACTTTTTAACCCAAAAAAACAGCTCTCATTTTGTATAAAAACCAATCTTAAGCTGATTTTCCTACCATTTTTTCGTGGGTGCGCAATTTAAAACTAAATTGAAAGCGCAACATTAGAATAACATTAGAATTTGATTAAATCCAAACAATAAACTGATTAACAAATACTTAAACAATATAAACATTCTTTTTTTTATGTTATTTTTTTATTAATTAGCATATTTATAAAAAAAAAGAGACAATTATAAATTATCTCTCTTTTGATTTTCCAAATTAAATTCCGAATTTATTTCCAGCGATTTTGCCTTCAAAAAAACTTTACTTCATATAAAAACTACAAGTTAAAAAAGAAGCAGAATTTGGTTTTAATATTCAAAAACCAAAATTAAAAAGGGAGATTAGATTTAGTTGATAAAACCAAATTTATCCTCAAAAATTTTCCCGATAACCGGAATAGGTTTCTTTTGCTCGTTGGCTGCATTTATGATTCCGAAAATCCATAAAATGAAAATAGCGTAACCAATATAATTCAGAAAATAAAGTGAAGTAATCGAAAATACGATTACAGAAAGCACAATATTTACAGCAAATGATACCAGAAAAATTCCGAAGCCTTGTTTAAGGTGATAGGTTACCAAATCACTTTTTGGCGTTAAATCTTTGCTTTTTACGTAGGCTATAATCCAACCAATAATGGTGATGTAGCTCAGGATTGATAATGTTTTTTTATCCATTGTTCTATTTATTTGTATGGTTCAAAAATAAATACAACACCGGAAACTTCAAGCAAACACTTTGTTACTGGTAGCTTTTAATTGGTATTTGTAGCACTTGAATGTATAATCCGTCAAGAGCTATATCATTATAATTCATCTTTCATTAATTTAAAAAACTGCTCTTTTTTTCCTCTCGAAACAGGCACGGCAGATTTGTCATTCATGTGTATCATTCCTTCTCGCGAATAACTTAAAATGGCGTTTATATTGATGAGATGCGACTGATGAACGCGAAAAAACAAGGGCGGAACCAGAATGTCTTCGTAATTCTTTAACGGTTTGGAAACCATTATTTTTCTGCCATCTACAAGAAAAAATGTGGTATAAGAACCCGAAGTTTCGCATCTGATAATGTGATCTAATTTTACCACATACATCGCTTCCTGCGTGGGCAATACAATCCTGTCCGGTGTTTTAGAGAGATTAGTTTGAAGCTCATTAATTTGCTGGTTTTCAAGAACTCTTTCTTTTAAAACTGCAATTCGGTCGATTGCCATTTTTAATTCCTGCGGATCAATGGGCTTGAGCAAATAATCTATGGCGCTATACTTAAAAGCATTTACGGCATGCTGCTCATAAGCGGTTGTAAAAATGAGATGAAAAGATTGAAAAGTAAGTTGCTGAAGTACCTCAAAACCAGTTCCGTCCTTCAGCATAATATCCATAAAAACGAGATCAGGTTTTAGTCTGTCGATCATTTTTTTTGCCTCGTCAACACTTTCTGCATAACCAATTATCTGAACCAAATCTCCGGCCACCATTTCGAGCATAATCGATAAGGCTTCTCTCAGCCTGTTTTCGTCTTCAATAATTATCGCTTTATAAATCATAATGTCGGAATATTTAAAATTACGATACAACCCTGCCCGTCTGTAACATTATCACGTTCTATAACTTTAAAACCGGCATTTGGGTTTTCTTTTTTCATTTTTGCCAGTCTTTCGTCTGTAATTGTGGTCGAAAGAGATTCGTGCGTATCATTAATTTTCAGTTTCCTGGATGCCGCCAATCCTATTCCGTTATCTTTAATAGTGCAAATTAAATTGCTTCCGTTTTCATCCAGTGCAAAATAAATTTCGATCAGTCCTCTTATATGATTTGCCTGTGGTTTTAAACCGTGTTCGACTGCATTTTCTATAAAAGGCTGAATCAATAATGGCGGTATCAGAATGTCCTTTTCTACTTCATTGGCACATTCAATTACATAATCAAACCCATTATTTAAACGGAGCTGCTGTAATTCGATATAATTTTTTAAGGTATTTATTTCTTCTTTCAGCGATATGGTTTCTTTTCTGGATTGCTCCAAAACCTGTCTGGTAAGTTTAGCAAATTTATTGAGATACGAAACGGCGGGAACGGTATCTTTTTGAAGGATCATACTTTGGATATTTCCCAAAGCATTAAAAATAAAATGCGGATCCATTTGCGAGCGAAGCAATCGTCGTTCAAGAAATAATCTTGCCGACAAATTTTCGATTGTTTCTTTTTCCATTAACTGCATTTTCAATTCGCTGTTGGCTTGTTCCTGCTGCAAAAATTCTTCCCGATTTTGATAATACCGCTGACGATAATGATACGAACGAAACATAAAAACGAGTCCAATTAACAAAACGCCGGCAATTCCGTAACCTAATAATTTATTTTGCTGCTCGAGTTCATTTTCAAGTTCAAGCTGTTTGATACGTTCTATTTTTTTTGCAGATTCATATCTCGCATCTGCATTTTGAAGAATTGACTGCGTTGATTCTTTGTACTTTAACTGGTTGTATTTTGTAAATAACGTATCGTAACCATAATAGGCTTCAAAATCTCTTCGCTTAACCGAAACTTCTTTTAAGCAATCATAAAAAGTGGCCAAAAGATAATTATCCGTATAAGGAAGACTTTTTTGATACTTGATACCGTCAATAAATAAAAGTTCGGCTTTAATATAATCGCCTTTTTGCGTAAAATAAAATCCCTTTAAACCTATCGCGCTTCGGTATATAATTTTGATATTATATTTTTTAGCAATAACGGTTGCTTTTTCCAGATTCTGCAAAAAAGCTTTTTCATTAATAGGCTGAGGCCCTTTTGTATACAGATCAGCCAGATTTATATACGCTATGCCAATATTACTTTTGCTGACTATTTTAGCTTCATTTTTTTCAGCAAAGGAAACCGTTTCCTGAAAAAAATTTAAAGTCGATTCCCAGTCTTTTATTCCTTCGGTTTCAATATTATCGGTTAAAAAACTTCCAAAAGCCAGTCTCGCATACATTTGGCTTTCGGGATCACCAGATTTTTCGGCATGTTTCATGGCTTCACGTGCATACTTTTCGACTTTTGTTGGCGATGCAGGCGAAAAAAGATAAGAGATATCCGAAGCAATTTTTGCACATTGATCGTGTGCATTTATCTTCGAAAATAATTTATAAGAATCTAACAAATAATTCAGTGCCTGAGGTTTATCATCAATATAAGATTTTAAAGATCCCATTGCGGCAGCTGCTTGTGCCTTAGCCCTTATGTTTTTAACTTTTTGTGCCAAAAAATAAGCGGTATCTGCATAGTGCAAAAATTCTTTAAGATGCAGCAATCGCCTTTGTGTCATGGCCATGTAGGCGTATGAAATTATTTCATCTTCTTTGCTTTTATTTTTTATAGCCAATTGAAGCGCCTGCTGCTGAATTTTAAGACAGGCAACAGTATCAGAAAAACGTTTGGCATATCCTTTTGCAGCCATTTTTTCAACTGCAGAAATATTTTGTGCCTGAATTGATATTGCAAATAAAAACGAAACCAAAAGGTATAAAAGGAACTTTAATTTGCTGTTTTTATCTAAAATACTAGTAAAAATTTGATACATAAATAATCATTAATACCGGCAAAATACAAATTGTGTTTGATTTACCAAACATTTCGGTATCGATTTTAAATTCATAAAACTCTAAATGAGAACATCTTAAAAGAAATAAAAAACCTACAGGATTCGCAATATATTTCAGAATGAACCAAACAAAAACCAAAACCATCCATTTACCAATTCCCAATTGTTAATGGCTCGTGTATAGCGTAATCTTGTTCTAATTAATTATTTTAAAATGAATTCTATTATGAATAAGAAAAAACTTTCTTTACTGCTACTCTTCTTCTGTTTTTTAACGGGAATTGCATATGGGCAACAACTTGATGATAAACATGTAAAAATTGAAATCATGGTTAAAGACGGAAATAAACCGATCACGGTGCAGGTTCGATCTTCCAGTATTTCTTTTAGCAAATCGGCCAATCTTACAGCCAAAGATTCTATTCAGAAAAATTATTATATCGCGATAGATTTAGAACGCCATGATATTAATTTATTAACTGCTTTTGCGAAAAACAAAAAAGGGCTTGACGGACAAATTATGATGACTGATACTAACGGAAAAACGCCTGCGCGAAAAATTGAATTTAAAAAGGCAACTTTAGATGCATTAACAGACCAGTTTACAAATGATTATTCGAGTGCCTATTTATCTCTTAATTGCAGCGGACTTGTAATAGATGGCATCAACATAGAATAAAGTTATGGAACTTCAACATTTTACAAAAAACGGCAATCAGTATATCATGAAAAAGCAATACATTTTTGGATTGATTGTGAGTTTTGGTATGGCGGCTTTTGCCATTGTGGGTATTTGGATAAATGAAATCATCATGGTCTGGATTTTTGGCATTTTGGCGGTTCTTTGTTTTATTTCGATCTGGATGAAACATGTTGTCATCGATTTGGACAAAAATGAGATTACGGTAAAAGTGGGATTAATAAATCCTGTTGTTCGTATTCCGCTAAAAGACTTTTTAAACTTTGAATTGGTGCGCATTACACAATATTTAATTACGACAAATACCTGTTTGAATGTCTATTATTTAAAAAACGGAGAAGAAAAAGCAGCCATGATTGCACAAGGATTTACAAAAAGATCGATGCAAAATCTGGTAAATGAAATTGACGAAATAATGAGGCTCAATGAACATTCGAGATAAATACGGAATTGAAGAAAATCTAAACTGGTTTTCTCTTCAGCCTGTAAAACCGCTACAAAATGTATCACAGTGGTTTTTGGCAGGAATTTTTGCAGCGGGAATTCTTTTGGCATTATTGGGTGAAATACTAAGCGAAGTAATGCGATATTCTATTGCTGTATTATTGATTTATGGCGTATTGCACAGTTTATATGATATTATAATAAGAGCCAAAATTCGTTATACTTTTGATATACGAAGCAATGCTGTTTACAGAACGATTCCGTTTTTTTCAGAAAAAAAGATAATGAAACTCGAAGAAGCTGTAATTTTTGTAAGTTCGTACATGGGAAGCTGGCATTATAGTTTAGGCGCCAAAAAAAGTCATTTTGTAAAGAGTTATTTTATTAGCGAAAATTTTAGTTCCGGAAAAAAAAGCGAACAAAAACAGCTGGAATATGAAGAACAAATTTTGATTAAAATTCACAAACTAATCGACGCCGTTCAGCCTTTGGCATAATATTGATATTTACAGCAAATGAAAAACTTATTTTTATATTTGATTTTTAGCCTTTTTACTATTTATAATCTGAGCTGTAATTCGGTTTTTAGAAGCAAAAATCAAGCGGTTGAAAATTCTAAACGGGATACTATTTATTTAAATGAAGATTTAAAAAAGCAATTAAGTCCGGTTTTAAAAAATTCTAAACGGATTAATTCCATAAAAAACTGGACTATAAAAACCAAAAGTTTGTGGGAAACGGCAGAAGGCGGAGAAGCAAAATTTTATTACAAAAACGGAAAACTGGAAAAAATCACCACGCATTATTTGAGTGAAACTTTTCAAAAACTAACGGTTTACCATTTAGAAAATCAAAAATTATCTTTTGTTTTTGACAAATACTACCAATACAATCGCCCCATGTATTATGATTCTATTGCCATGAAAAGTAATAACGATACCGAAGTATTCGACTTTAATAAAGCAGAAATAACAGTAAACAGATATTATTTTTTAGATCAGAAATTGATTTACCAACTCGATAGCGAAGATTGCGGCGCGCCATTTTCGACTGATTATTTGCTTGAAGCAGAAAAAGAAATAAAAAGGGAGTTTGAATATTTAGTGGAGATTTCAAATCAGAAATAAAAAAAAGGAGACTTTTCTAATTTAAGAAAGTCTCCTTTTTTCTAAATATATTATCGCTCCAAATCCGCCTTTGGTAAAAGTTTGGGTCTGTTTGCATCATTCGATAAAATCCATCCGGTGCGGTACATCCATTCTGTCATTTTGTGGAGTTTTGTATAGTCAATGTTTTCAGATTCATCCATTGGTGTGTGGTATTGACTGTGCAAAACACTGGTAAAAAACACAGCCGGAATTCCCTTGCGTACATATGGCAAATGGTCTGAACGGAAGAAAAAATACTCCGGATGTTCTGGTTTGTCCCACAATTTATCCAATTCAAATTTCGGACCTTCGTCATTGGCTTTTTTCGCAATCGCAACCAGATCTGAGGAATTTTCGTGTGGCGGAGTTGAACCTAAAAGCGCTGCCTGATTCACATTATTTCGACCAATCATGTCTCCGTTTAAAACCGCAACAATATCTTTTTCAGGAACTGTAGGATGTTCTGCATACCAGCTTGATCCTAATAAACCACGCTCTTCGGCTCCGTGAAAAACAAATAAAGCTGTTCTTTTTGCGGGTTGCTTTTTGTAGGCTCTTGCCATTGCCAGCATCGCTACACACGTACTTGCATTATCATCTGCACCGTTGTAAATAGAATCCTGACCGTATTTTTGTCTTACGCCATCATGATCCTGATGACCGCTAAAAAGTACATATTCATTTTTCAATTTAGCATCAGTCCCTTCAATTTTTCCAACCACATTTACAGAGGGATATTTGTAGGTTTCTGAAACTACTTCGGCAGATAAATTATCTTTTGAGTTTTTTAGAAAATCTAACTGATCATTGTGCAGCCAAAAAACAGGCATTCTTGGCGGCACCGGAATTTTATCTCTAAAACCCTGAATTCCGTAAACGCCTCTTGTCATTTGCGGCTCAACCTGCGACCAGCTTTTTTCTCCCAATTCATCGGCTACAATAATAAGTGCAACGGCTCCTTTCTGAATTAAAAATTCATAATATTTTTGTTTTACAAGTCCGGGATAACGTCTGTCAAAAAGCGAAATCTCATCTAGAATTCCTTCTTTCGAAGCTAATAAAACAACGGCTTTTCCTTTAATATCAATTTTGTCAATTTCCTGAGTTGATGAAGTTCCTAAATAAATTAAGGGAGCATTGACTTTGATATTGGTAGTTTCGGCTATTAAAACTTCGCTCCACAATTTGAACTGTTTTTGCCCTATTTTAAATGTTGTATTTGCGGTAACCTGATGTCTGTATAAATCAAAAAACTGAAAAAAAGTTCCGTCATCTCCGGCTGGTAACATTCCGGCTTCTTTGGCTTTATTGGCCAGCCACATCGACACTTTTAATTCGTCTAAAGTTCCGGCTTCACGACCGTTAAAATGATCGCCGGCCATTTCGTACATATCTGTTTTTAAATCCTTTATGGTTATCGCACTTACCAGAGGTTTTTTAATTGCCTGTGCAAAAACAACTCCGCTGTAAGCTATAAAAAGTAGTATAATTTTGTTTCTCATGGGTTTTAATTTAAATCCAAACTTAGTAATTAAATGATAACAAAATATTTTTTTTGATTTTAAGCCCTTTTTAAAATGATAAAATATCGTTTACAATTCCTTCACCTTCAATTAAATCAATTCTATAATTAATTTCTAAAGATTCTTCAAAAAATGACTTATTTTCAATTTAAATCTTTGCTAATCCTCAATTAAAACAAGACTTAACCTACAATTCATCAAGCAGCGATTTACAAATATTTGAATCTTATGCAAAAGAATATTCTGTTTTTTAAAAAAATTAAAGATTTCTTGCTTATAAATTAACAATTCAGCATTTATAGAGGGGATTGGAAATAAAGAATATTTGAGTATCCAAAAAATTAATAATATTGCTAAAGTGAATAAATCATTCTGATTATGTCTTTAAATTCCAGTTTTGACGAAAATAAACTTCTTCATGAGTTATCTCAGGGAAGCGAACTGGCTTTTACGGAATTATACAATCGTTATAAAAATTTGGTTTACGGTACGGCTTTAAAAATAACAAAATCAAAAGTTCTGGCTGAAGAAGCTGTTCAGGATGTATTTTTAAAAATTTGGCAGAATCAGGAAAAGGCAGCCGAAATAACGAATTTTGAAAATTATCTTTTCATTATTTCCCGCAATCATATTTTTGATATGATCAAAAAAATAGCCCGCGAAACGAATCTGGCTTCTGATATAACTTATAAAAATATTGCTGCTGATGATACTGATACGGCAATTAAAGACGACCAGTACAATGTTATTTTAAACCAGATTATTGAACAGCTTCCGCCACAGCAGCAAAAAATCTACAAAATGGCGAAGATGGAAGGTTTAAGTCATCAGAAAATTGGAGAGAATTTAGGCATTTCTACAGAAACCGTTAAAAAACACATGTCTCAGGCTTTGAAATTTGTCCGTTTTAAAATTTCGCCTTACATGAATCTTTTTATGTCTTTATTTTTGTTTTCAAGTATCTGAATTTACTTCGGAAAATACCTTTAAACACTCGCAAATTATTTTTTTACGATTTTTTTACATTTTTTTCACTTTCGACTACTCCCTCCCTCTTTTTCAATCGTCTTTATAATAAAGAACAAGAATTTAAGGGAAAAATTCCAATGTTTAGGGGTTAGTTTTTAGAGTTTCCTATCACTGAAACGAAATTTCAATATTGGGATTATAAATTTAAAGATTCCATTTTTTGGAATTTAAATATTGGAATTTCCTTTTTTTTT
>NZ_JXQR01000049.1:0-330 GCF_000834715.1 Flavobacterium sp. MEB061
TTAGCATCTTTTACATAAACATCCCAGCTTAAATTTGCACCAGAATTAGTATCTACTGAAAGAACACTTCCACTTGCGAAAACAGTTGGAGCTGTAGTTCCCGCTATTACAACTGCATAAGTATAATTTGGTGTACCGCCAGCTGCTGTAACTGTAATTTCAGAAAGACCATTATTACAGCTAATATTCGTTGATACCGCTGTTAGTGTTAATGCATTTGCTGGTTCATTAACTGTTACTGTTGCTGTATTAGTACATCCTGTAGCAGTATCTGTAACCTGTACAGTATACGTTCCTGCTACAGCATTGGTTAATGTTAATGTGTTTCCA
>NZ_JXQR01000050.1:0-291 GCF_000834715.1 Flavobacterium sp. MEB061
AAAAAAACTTCAAAAAACATTTGCCAGTTAGAAATAAGTTTTCTACTTTTGCACCCGCTTTGAAACACAAGCGAAACAAAATTGAAACACGTTCGTAGACATATTGAATTGACAGCCGCTTTAACAGAGATGTTAAGGCAAAAGAATAAGAGTAATAGAATCGAGAGATTTGAAAAGAACCGATAGAGAGTCATCGCATAATAATTAGTCTTGATTTAATTAAGACAAACAATATACGATGAAGAGTTTGATCCTGGCTCAGGATGAACGCTAGCGGCAGGCTTAACACAT